>JALUTE010000296.1 GCA_027058255.1 Methyloligella sp.
ATCCTATGGATACCCGAAAGGAGACAGGGCCATGGGCGCGCGTATCTCGAGATGGGGTGATAGCCTGGCAGTGCGGCTGCCGAAAGCCGTGCTCGACCAGCTTGGACTAAAGGAGGGCCAGGAGGTGGACCTGGTCGTCAAGGAGGGGGAGGTGCGCATACGGCCGGTGGGAAAGCGCCCCACCCTGGACGAGCTCGTCGCGGAGATGGACCGCCTCGGTCCAGACTATGAGCCCCCTTTCGAGGATTGGGGCATTCTGCCCTCGGAGTGGCCCGCTTACGACGAACCGGAAGAAGATCGCTAGGATGCGGTTAACGCCCTTGATGACTGCCGTAACGTGGATTCGCGCAAACCACTAAGCCTCGGCAAACGACAGGGGGCAGTCATGGCCAAACCAAGTCCGGACCATGTATTCGAAGCGGGCGATATCGTATGGGTCGTGTTGGATCCAGCCGTTGGACACGAACAGCGCGGTCGAAGGCCAGCCATTGTCGTCTCTCCGGCAAGCTACAACCGTCGATCTTCATACCTGCTCGTGTGCCCCATCACGCGAAACGCCAATCCGTGGCCATACAAAATTCCTTTGCCTGAAGGCTCCGTCGTCGAAGGTATGGTGCTCACCGATCAAGTAAGATCCATTGACCGAACCCAACGCGTTGTCCGTCATGAGGGACGGGTGCCTGCTGAAACACTCCAACTGGTCCGAAATATGATCGTCACGCTCCTTGGAGAGGACGAGCAATTCTAAGATTATGACTTGAGAGAACCGAACGCCCTGCAACACGAAAGAAGGGGGATACTTCATGCGCGTCTATTATGATTCCGATGCCGACATCAACCTGATCAAGGGAAAGAAAATCGCCATCATCGGCTATGGCAGCCAGGGCCATGCCCATGCGCTGAACTTGCGCGATTCGGGCTGCGAGAACGTGGCGGTCGCCCTGCGCGAGGGCTCGGCATCGGCCGCCAAGGCCGAGGGCGAAGGGCTCAAGGTCATGTCCGTGGCCGATGCCGCCCGCTGGGCCGACGTGATGATGATGCTCACGCCCGACGAGCTCCAGGGCGACATCTACGCCGAGCACCTCAAGGACAACATGCAGCAGGGTGCGGCGCTCCTCTTCGCCCATGGCCTCAACATCCATTTCAACCTGATCGAGCCCCGCAAGGACCTCGACATCGGCATGGTCGCGCCCAAGGGGCCGGGTCACACCGTGCGCGCCGAATATGTCCGCGGCGCCGGCGTGCCCTGCCTGATGGCCGTGGCCCAGGACGCCAGCGGCAATGCCCACGACCTCGTCCTCTCCTACGCCTCCGCCATTGGCGGCGGGCGTGCCGGCATCATCGAGACCACCTTCCGCGAGGAATGCGAGACCGACCTCTTCGGCGAGCAGGCCGTGCTGTGCGGCGGCCTGGTGGAGCTCATGCGCGCGGGCTACGAGACCCTGGTCGAGGCCGGCTATGCGCCCGAGATGGCCTATTTCGAATGCGTCCACGAGGTGAAGCTGATCGTCGATCTCATCTATGAGGGCGGCATCGCCAACATGAACTACTCGGTCTCCAACACGGCCGAGTATGGCGAGTATGTCTCCGGCCCCCGCGTGGTCGGCAAGGCGTCGAAATCCGCCATGCGCAAGGTGCTCGCCGACATCCAGTCCGGCCGTTTCGTCAAGGACTGGATGCTGGAGAACAAGGTCAACCAGACGAGCTTCAAGGCCATGCGCGCCAAGTGCGACAATCACGAGATGGAGGAGGTGGGCAAGCGCCTGCGCGCCATGATGCCCTGGATCGCCGAGCGCGCCCTCGTGGACAAATCCAAGAACTGACCAGGATCCGGGGCGGCGGCGCGCGCATCTCGACCACGCGCGCGCCGTCCCTGTTCGCCCGCTTGTCCGTCCCAAAGCGGCCCCAATGGCTGATATACTGGGACCATGGTCCGATTCGGAGCACATGGTCCAGGCCGCGCCAGCCGTTTTCACGCCCTGGCGGCGACAGTGTTCGCCTTGCTGGGCGCGACAGCCCTCGAGGGCTGCGGCAATGGCTCGGGCACGGGCGCGGGCATTGGCGCATCGGGGCATGCGGTGCCCGGCGCATCCGGCTCGCGCCCGATCGCCCTCATGCGCCCTTCTGCCGCAAGCGAAGCCGCACGGGTGACGGATCTCTCGGGCCGGGAGCTCTCCCGCGCCATACGGCACTACGCCGTCAACAAGGGCACCGAGCCCGGCCCGTTTGAGGCCAAGGGCATCGACCTCGACGGCGACGGCCGGCCCGAGGCCCTGGTCTATTTCACCGGCGAGGCGTGGTGCGCGCGCTCGGGCTGCACCCTTGCCATCCTCGCGCCCGGCCAATATGGCTATCGCGCCGTCTCGACCATCCGGCGCGTCAAGCGGCCCATCATCGTCGAGCCCGCCATGTCCAATGGCTGGCGCAACCTGGTGGTGCGCACCGGCGCTGGCGGCTATGAGCAGACGGCACGCCTGCGCTTTTCCGGGCGCGGCTATCCCGGCAACGCCATGCTCGCCCCGACCGTGCCGCAAGGCATTCCCATATCGGGCACCACCATCTTTGCGTCTCCGACCGCCGCCGCCGCAGCATCTGCAAGCACGGGCGCGGCCTCCGGTGCTCAACCGCCCGCGCGACGCGGCTCCTTCTGACGGGCGCCCGCTCCTGAGCCTGCGCCGCCGCGGCCATATCCATAGAGCCAATCATAGCGGCGCATGAGCCAGGCCGGCGGCATCGCCTTGAGCGCCGCATCGCGTGCCCGCCGCATCGCACCTGTCAGATGATAGAGACGCCCGTTCTTCCGGGATTCGGCGACAACACGCGCCGCGCGGCCCATGCGGGCGCGCTCATAGCGCAGCAAGGCGCCCGTCACATCGCCTGCAGCCCCGCCGGCAAGCGCATCGGCCAGCGCGACCGCATCCTCGATGGCGAGCACGCCGCCCTGGGCGAGAAACGGAAAGATGGGATGCGCCGCATCCCCGAGCAGCGCGACGCGGCCCTGCACCCAGCGCGGGAGCGCTGGCCGCGCCACCAGCGACCATTTCCGCCAGCGCGACACCCCGTCCAGAAAGGCGCGCACGACCGGAGCCCATCCAGCAAAGCGGGACCGCACCAGCGTGCCATCATCGGGACTGTTCCAGCCCTCGCCCGTCCACTCGTCGTCGAGCACCGCCACCACATTGACGAGCCGCCCCGCCCGCACGGGATAGGTGACGAGATGCGCGCCCTCCCCGAGCCAGAGCCCGACCGCATCACGCGCGGCGAACGGCCCGTCGACCTGCTCGATATCGAGCAGCGCCCGGAAGGCGGACTTGCCGGCGGGCCGTGGCGCCGGTGCCCCGAGCGCACAGGCCGCGACCCGCGAGCGCAGCCCGTCCGCGCCGATGAGCGCCGCGCCCGAGACCCGCTCGCCCTCCACGCTTTCGGCGGTTACGATCGCACCCTCCGTCGCGACACCCTCCACGGAAAAGCCCATGCGGACGGCGATCCGGGGCTCCGCCCGCACCGTCTCGGCGAGCGCGTCGTGCAGGTCGCGCCGATGCGCGATCCAGTAGGGCGCGCCGAACCGGCGCACCATCCAGGCCCCGAGCGGAAGGCTGGTGAGCCGCTTGCCGGACTGGCCGGAGAAGACGTCGATCCGCTCGGGCGCAACCGCAAGCGGCGCCAGGCGCTCCGCCACCCCCAGCCTTTGCAACAGCCGCACGCCATTGGGCCCGAGCTGAATGCCGGCCCCGGCCTCGGAGAATGCGGACCGGCGCTCCAGCACCAGCACGCCGCGCCCCACCCGG
>JALUTE010000297.1 GCA_027058255.1 Methyloligella sp.
GGCGTACATCTGCCTGGAGTACTGCTCAAGGGTACCGAGGACCTTGGCAGCCTCTGGGCCACGGGCTTGATACAGGACGCCTGTCTTGAGCAGCTTAGGAATGATCTCGAGCGCGGCCCTGTGCTCGGGGCCGAGCGGCGCTGCCGATGCGACCTCGGCGGAGACTTCGCCCCGGTGCTGAGCCAGAAGGGCGCGGTAGGCCCGAATCATGTCCGAGATCACGGAGAGTCGGCGCCCCCGGATGACCACGGCGAAGAAATTGGCCGTGATGGCATCGACGCCGGCCTTCTTCACGATTGCCTCGATGCCGCGGGCCTGCTCCTCGGCCGAAAAGACGGGATCACGCACGAGGCGGCGCAAATCCTCGCTCTCCTCGAGCATGGCCTGGAATCGGGCAAGATCATCCGCAACGCGCTCCAGCGCGCCCTGTTCGAGGGCAAGCTCGAACAGGGCCTTGGCATAGCGGCCCGCTACCCCTGCGATGATGGGATCGGTGCTCCCCATGGATGGCCCGTAACTCCGGAAAAGACCTCGCCCTGGCCGGGCGGCACGCCTCGTGATCGTCGAAACCGTTCCTGCTGCCGATCGAGCCGCCGTGGCCGCGATCCTGTTGCCGGGAATGACCGGTATTGTCGGGTGATCCTGTTGTTGTCGGGTGATCTTGCCGCCCGCCCCCAACGGCCCGAGCCGGGCGCCGAGCAAGGCCGCCGACCCCCCGGAAAGCCGCGCCCCGTCTAACACAAGCCCCCGGCCCGCGCAACTCGGCCCCTCTCCTTCTATGGGCTTATCGAAGGGGCGCGGCAAGAAGGCGCGCCGCGCTGCAATCAGGGTGTGTTTTGCTTCGTGAACCGAAATCGCTTAGAGGTTTCCTGCATGTACCACCCATCGGCCCTGGGGCCGGTCAGGGCGAGGAGGTGATCCATGGCATCTGTTGTGTCCGCAGGCAGCACGGCCCAAGCCTCGCGAAGCGGTGTGCACTATGTCCAGTCCATCGAGGGATGCCTCTCGGGCGTGATCGGCGAGCACGGCCTCACCCGCGCCGAGATGGACCGCCTGCTCGCCGATCTCGAGCCCGCCCTGGCGAGGCTGCGGGCCGACCACGCGTCGGGCGCGCTCGCCCTGCTGCATGTGCCGGAGCGCGAGGCCGATATTCTCGAGGCCGAGGCCGCGCTGGCGCGCCTCGGCCAGGGGGCGCGCACGATCGTCTTCTTCGGCACCGGCGGCTCCAGCCTCGGTGGACAGACCCTCGCGCAGTTCGCCGGCTGGCAGATCCCCGGCGACGGCCTGCCGGGCCAGGAAAGGCGCCCGCGCACGCGCTTTTATGACAATCTCGACCCGCGCAGTCTGGAGCGGGCGCTTGGCCGTCTCGATCTCGCGACAACGCGCTTCGTGGTGATCTCCAAATCCGGCAACACGGCCGAGACGCTGGTGCAGGCCATCGTCGCGCTCGACGCGGTGAAGGCGGCCGGGCTTGCCTCCGAGATTCCGCGCCTGTTTCTCGGCCTCACCGAGGCGGCGCGGGAGGGCGTTGCAAACGGTCTTAGAACCCTGTTCGCCGCCCACGACATTGCGATGCTGGAGCATGACCCGGACATTGGCGGGCGGTTCGCCGGGCTGACCAATGTGGGTCTGCTGCCGGCGCTCGCGCGCGGTCTCGATGTGCGCGCATTGCGGGCGGGAGCGCGTGCCGTCGTGGAGGCGACCCTCGAGGCACGCCGCCCGGCGGATGCGCCAGCGGCGCTCGGGGCCGCGGTTGCTGTGGGCCTTTCGCGCGCGCGCGCCGTTCGGGCGCAGATGGTCATTGCCTATGCAGACCGGCTGGCAAAGCTCTCGGACTGGCATGCCCAGCTCTGGGCCGAAAGCCTGGGCAAGGAGGGGATGGGAACCCTGCCTGTCGGCGCGCTCGGCCCGCGCGATCAGCACAGCCAGCTCCAATATCTGATGGACGGGCCGCGCGAGGTGCTGGTGACGGTCTTGCGCCCGCGCATCGAGGGGGAGGGGCCGCGAATCGATCCCGAGCTGGCGGCCCAGGCGGGCATCCCCTATCTTGCGGGGCGGACCGTCGGCGATCTCGTGGCCGCTCAGGCCCGTGCCATTCCCGAGGCCCTGGCAAGCGTCGGCCGGCCGGTTCGGACCATCGACATTCCGCGTCTCGACGAGGGGGCACTCGGCGCCCTGATGATGCACTTCATGCTCGAGACCATTCTCGCCGCGCATCTGCTCGGCATCGACCCCTTCGATCAGCCGGCCGTGGAGACGGGCAAGCACTTGGCGCGCCGTCACCTGGAGGCGGGGTGAGGGCGACATGGAGAAGGGCGCGCCACCTCGCGGTTGCGCGCCCTTGTCTTGCTCGGTCCTTGCCCGCGCTGGGCAGGCCGAAACGCCGTGCGCCGGGTCGCCGGCTCTGTCCGGCCCCCGCCTGCCCGGCCGCTATTTCTTCTTCTGGCCTTCCTTCTTCTTGGCCGCCTCTTCGCGCGCCTTCTGCATCCGCGCGATCTGGCGTTTGCGGATGAAGGTCATGAGCTTGCGCCGGGCCTCGGCATATTTCTTCATGTCGACGGGCTTGCCCGCATAGGCCTTGGCGAAGCCTGTGAGCGGGACCGGAAAGCCGATCGGCTGGCCGAGCACGTTGAAGGCCGCCACCATCATCTGCTTGCCCTTGCGCAGCTTGGCCAGGATCTCTGGCGTCAGCGGCGTCTCCGCCGTGCAGCCGCCGGCGTGGCAGATGGCGTATTTCAGCTTGATGGGCTTCTTGTCATCGTCGATCTTGACCAGCACGCCCGGCGGCAGGGCCATGCCCAATGGCACCATGACCATGAAGGACTCGCGCTTGGCGCCCTCCACCTTGCGAACGGCGGCAGAGACGAGCACCATGCCCGTATTGCCGTCGAGGCGCTCATGATGGGTGATGCAGATCTGCTTCTTGTCGCCCTTCTTGTTGACCTGCACCTTCTCGCACAGCTTCACCCAGGCCACGTTCTGCTTTTTCGCGCCCTTCTTGGCCCCGGCCGCCTTCTTCGCCGCGGCAGGCTTGTTCGCCTGGGCGAGCGCCGGTGTCGCGCCATGGGGGACGACGCCGGTCAAGCCAACCGCAATCACCGCCGCAAGCAGCCTGCTCACGCTCGGTGCGCGCCTCACCCGTTCGACAAGGCTTCTCGCATAAGACATGGAATCTCAACCCTTCTCTTCCAGGCCGGCGCGGCCGGCCCCCTGCCCACTTCGGTCTCGCCTCTCTCGGCGGGCGAAACGCTCTGGCGCTCAATGCACCGAATTACGGCATTCACGTGACGCGATGGCGCGCCCAGCGGCCATGGCGCCCCTTGTCACGGGCCGGTGTGTCCTTCATGTCACGAGCGGCAAGACAGGAAGGGATCATCGCCCCGGTTCCGACAGCATCCGACATGACGATATCGACACATTGCCCTGCTAGAAACCCCCAAAGTCGTCGCGGCCTTGGGTGAAGCGGTGAAGCCGCCCGGCCATGCCGCGCGCCAGGCCCTTGAGGAAAGCACCGAACGCATCCATGAGACCACCACACGAGACCTCGAGCAGACGGCCGGCACGCGGCCGGGCCATGGCCGCAGCGCCGAACGCATGCGCTCCGGGATCCCCTCACCTTCTCAGCCCGCCGGGGTCTTCAACCCCGACCGGAAGGTTCAGGCCGGCCGCGGTGCGAGATGCCAGGGCTGGCATGAACGCCGGGGCCGGGGTCAAGAACCCCGGCCCGCAAGGCCATCGGCGAACGCACGCGCTCTGGGATCCCCCCACCC
>JALUTE010000298.1 GCA_027058255.1 Methyloligella sp.
TCCAGCGCGCCGCCGGAAGGTTGATGGTGGATAGTTCGGCCTGATCGTCCCAGACGAGGGCGACATCGAGGGCATCGCCGGTCTGGGTGTATACGTCCTGGTTGTTGCGCACGATTTCGATTTTCTAGATAACGGCCGTTCCATGCCAACCCGACCGGCCCTCGCCCTACTCGGCCGCCTCGGCAAGGCGCGCGGCCTGCGCGCGCTCGCTCTTGCGCAGCCGCAGCATGGTGAAGAGCCCGAAGGGCTTGAGGGCCCGCTCCTCGAAGGGCGTGAGCCTCTCGGCGGTGAGCACCCGCTCGACGGGGAACACCGGATGCCAGCCGAGCATCTCGGCGAACGGCGCCAGGCCGTGCTCCACCCATCCGCGAACCCCGTGGGTCTGGCTGAAATGATTGATGAGGATGACCTCGCCGCCCGGCTTGGTGACCCGCTCGAGCTCGCGCATCACCCGCTCCGGATTGGGCACGACGGTCATGACATACATGGCGACGACCGTGTCGAAGCTGTCGTCGGCAAACTCCAGCGCGCCGGCGTCCATTTCATAGAGCCCCGCCACATGGTCGAGCCCTTCCTCGGCCACGCGCTCCCTGGCCTTCTCGAGCATCTCCGTCGAAAGATCGATGCCGGTCACGCGCAGATGCGCGCCATAGCTGGGCAGCGAGAGTCCCGTGCCCACGCCCACCTCCAGCACCTCGCCACCGTCCATCTCATTGATGAGCGCGACGGCCTGACGGCGCCCTTCCGCGGCAATGCGTCCGAAGGTGATGTCGTAGATCGGCGCCCAGCGACGATAGGCCTTCTGGATGGCCTCGACGTCCATCGCCTGCTGCCGAATTGCCCGGCCACGCAGGATGCCACTGCCCAGACGCCGCAAAGGGCCCCACGCACGCTCACTCTCAAATCGCGATAGACTCGGCATGATGCAGTCTTGCTCCAGCTATTGTTGGGGTTTCAGCTCGCCCGAATGCGGGCCGTTGGCATGATTGGTCGGGATGTGGGCCGGCGCATCCCGGCGCCGGATGGCGTGGCGCGCCGAGCCTTGAGCCCCATGCTCGACGTCGATGCGATCCACCCCCCGCCGAGCACCCGAGCGCCCTCTCCGGCGCCATCATAAAGCACGCAGGCCTGGCCCGGCGAGACCCCATCCTCCGCCTCGTCCAGGGTCACAATGACGCGCCAGGCATCGGGGCCGGCCCCGGCCTCTGTGCTCCTGCGAAGATGAAGATGGGCGCGCACCGGCGCCTGGGTCGACCGGATGCGCGCAAACACCGGCAAGCCGTCGGCATCCGCTATCGCTGCAAGCGGTGAGTCTCCGAGCCAGTTCACATCGCGCAGCTCGAGCCGGCAGACGCGCAGCGCCTCTCGCGGCCCCACGATCACCCGGTTCGTCTCGGCGTCGAGCCGCACCACATAGAGCGGCTCTCCGCAGGCAACGCCAATGCCGCGGCGCTGGCCGATGGTGTAATTGATGATGCCGTCATGGCGGCCGATCACGCGCCCGTCCAGATGCACGATCTCTCCCGCCTCCGACGCGCCCGGACGCAGGCGCTCGATAACCTGGGTGTAGCGCCCCGTCGGCACGAAGCAGATGTCCTGGCTGTCGCGCTTGTCGGCCACGGGCAGCGCGAAATGGCGTGCGAGATCGCGCACCTCCCGCTTGTGCAGATGGCCCAGGGGAAAGCGCAGAAACGCAAGCTGCTCGGCCGTCGTGGCGAACAGGAAATAGCTCTGATCGCGCTCGCCATCCCGCCCCCGATAGAGCGCCCAGCCATCGCCGCTCGGGCGGCTCACCACATAATGGCCGGTCGCGAGCGCGACGGCGCCGAGCTCGCGCGCCCGATCCAAGAGGTCGGCAAACTTGATGCGGCTATTGCACGCAACGCAGGGCACGGGCGTTTCTCCCGACAGATAGCTGTCGGCGAACGCATTCATCACCTCATCCTCGAAACGCGCCTCGAAATCGAGCACGTAATGGGGAATGCCCAGGGCCCCGGCGACGCGGCGCGCATCGTGAATATCGTCTCCGGCGCAGCAAGCGCCGGCCCGGTGGACCGCGCTTCCATGGTCGTAGAGCTGGAGCGTGATGCCAACCACGTCATATCCGGCATGGCTCAGCAGAGCTGCGACCACGGAGGAATCCACGCCTCCCGACATGGCCACGACGACGCGCGCTCCCGCCGCCGGCTCGGGCAGGGCGAGCGCGCCGAGAACTCTGTTCAAATCGGGAGGGGATGTCATGGACGTGTACCGAAACCCATCCGATGGCGCGAAGGCCGGAATGGCGAGACATGCGCCGGAACCTGCGATCTAATTAGACGTTTTGCCGTCTGCGGACAAGAGTCGCGCCGGATTCGGCAAGACGGCGAGGCACCGAAACCACAGCGGGAAGCAAGCTGTCGAGCCCCGTCGGCACCTGCCTCATGCGTCGCGCGCCAGCACGCTCCCTGTTGTTCAGAGCCCGGAACGATGGCGCGAATATGGCCCCCGCATCGCGCAACGTCCACCCTGGGGATGCATTCGCCACGATATGAGGCAGCCATTGAAGGAGGGTTTACGCTCGCCCTTAGCGCGATCTTAAAACTGCAAGACTATCTTTCGAGCCGGGCTTAGGTCACGTCATGCGTAAAGAGAAAAATGACCGAACAAAACTACAGGGCGCGCGTCCGTTACGTCATTGGACCCGATGGGAGTCCTCTGACGGTTGCCGATCTTCCGTCCCCCGACACCAAGCGATGGGTCATCCGCCGAAAGGCCGAGGTCGTGGCGGCGGTCAGGGGCGGGCTCATCAGCCTCGATGATGCCTGTGAGCGCTACAAGCTGACGGTGGACGAGTTCCTGAGCTGGCAGCGCTCCATCGACCGTCATGGCCTGCCGGGCCTCCGGGCGACCCGCATCCAGGATTACCGCAGGAGCTGATCACGCTGCTGTTGCGTGGCCCGCGCCCGCCCTCGCGCTTCAGCGCAGGGCCAACAGCTTGGCATCGTCGGTGAGCACATACATGCGGCCATCCGCCACGACCGGCGCGATGTAGACCGGCTCGCCCAGATCCCGCTTGGCGGCGACGGTGCCGGTCCTGGCATCCACCCCGACGAGGAGCCCCTTGGACGAGGCGAGCCAGAGGCGCCCGCCGGCCAGCACGGGACCGCTCCAGATGCCGCCGCCGGGCATTTTGGCAACCCAGAGCAGCTTGCCCTGCCCGCGGGTGAGCGCGAGCAGGCGCCCGCCCACATCCACCACGTAGACCGCATCGCCCGCCACCCATGGCGGCTGAGTGCCACGAATGTTGCGCGACCACACGCGCGCGCCGCTCTTGCGCTCGGCGGCGATCATGCGACCGGAATGGCCTACCGCAAAGACCATGGAGCCGTCGATCACCGGCCGCGAAGGATTGCTGAGGGAGGTGAGCGAGGTCCGGCTGCGGCTGCTCGCCAGGCTGTCGGACCAGAGCGGCTCGCCGCTCGCCACGCTGAGCGCCACGACATCACCCGAGGGATAGGGCACCACGACGATGTCGTCGGACACGGCCGGGCTGACATTGGTCAGCAGGCTCGCCCGTTCCGGCACGCCGCGGAAGCTCCAGATCTCCGAGCCATCCGCGCCGGAAAGAGCATAGAAGCGCCCCTCGATGGTGGTGACGAACACCCGCCCGCCGGCGGCCGAGGGCGAGGCGCGCATGGGCACGCCGAGAGTCTTCTCCCACAGCTTGCGCCCGCTGCGCGGGTCCAGCGCCACAACGG
>JALUTE010000299.1 GCA_027058255.1 Methyloligella sp.
ACCCCGAGATTGCCGCGCGGCTCGAAAGCGCCGTAAGCGGCCTAGTCGGCCCGCTTGCCAAGGGCGCGCCCTTTGCTGCGGCCCTGTCCACCCCTTTCCTCGCCGTCGGCGCCGTCCTCGCGCTTTTCGTTCTGGCGCGGCTTCTCGGCTGGCTGCTGTCTCTCTCAGGCGCCGCCCTCGTCATTCTGCTCATGACGGCCATGCTTGCCGGCCCCGGCCTCGGCGCCTTCCTTGCCGCCGCCTATCCCTGGGCGGCGCGTGGCTCCTGAGCCCCGCCCGCGCGCCATCCCATCCTCGACCGTGGCCGAAAATCCACGGTTTTCCGTCCACTGTTTCTCATCCGCCTGTTTTGCGACCGACTGTTGCCCTCACGCAACAAACTGAGGCTTTGTTGCCCCGTTTAGGCCACAAACTGTGCCAAGAGTTTTCAAGGAGATTATGGTGCCGGGTTACGGGTGTCGCGAGTTCCGAGCGGGGAACCCCATGACCACAGACAGCGGGAACGCGTGCGAGCGGCAGGCGTTCGGCGCACGGGCCAGCGAGCCCGGCGCGGTGCGATGCGCCGTCCGGCGAGAGGTCGCATGATGGAGACTGCGAGCGGAACGGATCGAGACCCGAGAGGAAGCGGATTGAGGCCCGAGAGGAAGAGAGCAGGTTCGCCCTCCCAGGCTGCGAAGAGCCGTTATCGGATCGGCGCAGGCCGTCCGCCTGCGGGAGACGATCGCTGACCTCGCAGCGATGAGGCACAAGGGTTTGACGATGGACGCGAAAACTTTCGACAAGTCGAAACTGCCGAGCCGGCATGTGACCGAAGGGCCCGAGCGCGCGCCGCATCGGTCCTACTATTACGCCATGGGGCTGACGGAGGAGGAGATCCATCGCCCCTTCGTCGGCGTGGTGTCCTGCTGGAACGAGGCGGCGCCCTGCAACATCGCCCTGATGCGCCAGGCGCAGGCCGCCAAGATGGGGGTCAACGAGGCCCACGGCACACCGCGCGAGTTCTGCACCATCACGGTCACCGACGGCATCGCCATGGGCCACGAGGGCATGAAATCCTCCCTCGTCTCGCGTGAGGTGATCGCCGATTCCATCGAGCTGACCATGCGCGGCCATTGCTACGATGCCATGGTGGGCGTTGCCGGCTGCGACAAGTCCCTGCCCGGCATGATGATGTCCATGGTGCGCCTCAACGTGCCGAGCGTCTTCCTCTATGGCGGCTCCATCCTGCCGGGCCGCTACAAGGGGCGCGACGTGACGGTGGTCGACGTGTTCGAGGGCGTGGGCCAGCATTCCGCCGGCAACATGACGGACGAGGAGCTGCACGAGCTCGAATGCGTCGCCTGTCCGAGCGCCGGGTCCTGCGGCGGCCAGTTCACCGCAAACACCATGGCCTGCGTCTCGGAGGCCATCGGCCTCGCCCTGCCGGGCTCCGCCGGCGCGCCCGCCCCTTACGAGAGTCGCGACGAATATGCGGTCGCGAGCGGCAAGGCGGTGATGAGCCTGCTCGCCCAGGGCATCCGCCCGCGCGACATCGTCACCCGCAAGGCGCTGGAGAATGCCGCGACCATCGTCGCCGCCACCGGCGGCTCCACCAATGCGGCGCTGCACCTTCCCGCCATCGCCCATGAGGCGGGCATCGATTTCGACCTCTTCGACGTTGCGGAGGTGTTCAAGCGCACGCCCTACATCGCCGACCTCAAGCCCGGCGGGAAATATGTGGCCAAGGACGTCTACGACATCGGCGGCGTGCCGGTGATTCTCAAGGCCCTGCTCGACGGCGGCTTCCTGCACGGCGACTGCATGACGGTGACTGGCAAATCGCTCGGCGACAATCTCGAAGATGTGAAATTCGATGAAAATCAAAAGGTTGTCTATCCCGTCTCGACCCCCATATCCTTGACAGGAGGGGTCGTGGGGCTGAAGGGATCCCTCGCACCCGATGGTGCGATCGTGAAGGTCGCCGGGATGAAGACATTGCAGTTTCGCGGCCCGGCGCGCTGCTTCGACTGCGAGGAGGACGCCTTCCGGGCGGTCGAGAGCGGCGCCTATGAGAAGGGCGACGTGATCGTCATCCGCTATGAGGGCCCCAAGGGCGGGCCCGGCATGCGGGAGATGCTCTCGACCACCGCCGCCCTTTATGGCCAGGGTGCGGGCGAGGACGTCGCCCTGATCACCGATGGGCGCTTCTCGGGCGGCACGCGCGGCTTCTGCATCGGCCATGTGGGCCCGGAAGCCTGGGTCGGCGGGCCGATCGCGCTCCTGCGCGACGGCGACATGATCTCGATCGACGCGGAGGCCGGCACGCTCGACCTCGAGGTGAGCGAAGACGAGCTCGCCCGCCGGCGCGAGAGCTGGCAGCCGCCGTCCAATCCCTATCAGAGCGGCGTTCTTGCCAAGTACAGAGACCAGGTGGGGCCGGCACGTTCGGGCGCCGTGACCCATGCGGGCGGAAAAGCGGAAGTAGTGTGTTATGCGGACATATGATGATGGACATTGCGGGGCTGTCCGACGCTGCGAGGCGGGCCGGGGCCGCGCGCTCGCCGTGGCGCTCCTGGTGGCGGCGGGCCTGCCCCTTGCCGTCCCCTTGGCACGTCCGGCGCTCGCCCTCGACGCGACGCGAGCCGAGCCGGTCTTCGCCACGCCCGAGGCCGCGTTCGAGCGCGCCCGCGCGGCGCTCAACCGGCGCGATCTCGACGCCGCCATGCCGGCGCTTCGCTTTGCGGCGGAGAACGGATTTTTCCTCGCCAAGTACTATCTCGCCCGGATCTATTCGAGCCCGACGCTGGGCCGGACCGACCATGTGGAGGCCTTCCGGCTCTGGCGCCGCCTCGCCAACCGCCATGCCGATGTGGACCCCTATCTCGACTATCGGGCGCCCTATGTGGCGCGCGCCTTCGTGGCCCTGGCGCGCTATTATCGCAGCGGCATTCCGCCACTGAAGCTCGCCCCCAATCTCGAGCTCGCCGTGGATTATCTCCAGCATGCCGCCAACTATTTCGGCGACAGCGAGGCCCAGTTCGAGCTTGCCAAGATGTATCTCTCCGGCGAGGGCGTCGCCGCCGATGTGGCGCGCGGCAAGCACTGGCTCTCCCGGCTCTCGCGCAAGGGCCATGCCGGCGCGCAGGCCTATCTCGGCGAGCTCTACATCAAGGGCCGCTACAATCTGCCCAAGCGTCCCGACAAGGGCCTCGCCCTCGTGGCTCTGGCGGTCGAGAACGCCCTGCCCCAGGACCGCATCTGGTTCGAGGACATGTATCATCGCCTGTTCTGCGCAACGTCCGAGGCCGATCGACGGCGCGCCCTCGCCATGGTCAAGCGCTGGCGCGGACGCTATGCCCGCCGTGGCACCGCCCGGCATCTGACCGATCCTCTGGTCCGCCAGGCGCGCGTCGTGCGCACCTGCCGCGACGGCAAGCTGATTCCAACGCCGCGCCTGCACGAGGCCAACGTGGCCAGCCAGCCCATGGGGGCCGGCAAGGTGATCGAGGCCGTCCGCGGCCGGCAGGTGCCGACCCGCGGCAAGCTCTCCAAGGGCTGGGTCATGCGTGCCGACCGTGCCGACAAGCCGCGCCTGGCTGCGCCGCGCGCAACGATGCCGGTCTATGGCAGTGCCGTGGGACTGGGCGCCACGCCATCCCCCGCCATCCGCCCCGCCGGCAAGCGCGAGGCAGAGTAGCATAGTGCCGCCGCCACTCCGTCCTCCCTTCGGGTGCCGCCTGCGCGCCCCCTACGCC
>JALUTE010000300.1 GCA_027058255.1 Methyloligella sp.
CGGCCCGCGCGGAGGGCTATCGCTCGCGCGCCGCGTACAAGCTCCTCCAGCTCAATGAGCGTTTCGATGTCTTGCGGCCCGGCATGCGTGTGGTCGATCTGGGTGCCGCGCCCGGCGGCTGGAGCCAGGTGGCCGCGCGCGCGGTGGGGGAGAGCGGGCAGGTGATCGCCATCGACCTCGTCGAGATGGCCCCCCTTGCCGGGGTGACGGTGCTGCAGTGCGATTTCACGCACCCGGACGCGCCCCGGCGAATAGAGGCGCTGCTCGCGGGCGGCGCGGCGGACGCCGTGCTCTCGGACATGGCAGCGCCCGCGACGGGGCATCGCAGGACGGATCATCTGCGCATCATGGGCCTGTGCGAGGCGGCGCTGGACTTTGCGCGCGCGGTCCTCTCGCCGGGCGGCGTCTTTCTCGCCAAGGTGCTCCAGGGTGGAACGGAGGGCGCGCTGCTCGCCGACATGAAGCGCGACTTCGAGACCGTCCGGCACGTCAAGCCCGAGGCGAGCCGGGCCGATTCGGCCGAGCTCTATGTCCTGGCCATGGGCTATCGCGGCTGAGGCAGCGATCGTCTGCCCAGGCGCAGGCTCGCCTCGGGCGGGCCCCAAGAGGCGAGGAGGGGCGAAGCCCCGACAGGGACCAAACAAGCAAGAGGCGTGGAGGGGCGAAGCCCCGACAGGGACCAAACAAGCAAGAGGCGTGGAGGGGCGAAGCCCCGACAGGGAGCACACAAACAAGAGGCGTGGAGGGGCGAAGCCCCGACAGGGAGCACACAAACAAGAGGCGAAGGACGAGGCGAAGCCGAGGACCGGGACCAATTGAAAGCGCGAGCCGGGGCGATTCGGCCGAGCTCTATGTCCTGGCCATGGGCTATCGGCGCGACGATTGAGCGGTGGACGAGCGATCCGCCCGCTTTGCCTTGGATAGGGCCAGGTGGTAAAGACCCGAGCCTGAGGTGGGCTTCGCATGCGGGCGTCGCTCGTGGCCGGCGCGGGGCACATCGGGGCACGTCGGCGGGCATCGGGAGGCAGAATCCATGGCGGAGGGGGCACGCAATATCGATGAGCGGGTGGCGCTCACATTCGACGATGTGCTCCTCCTGCCGCAACGCTCCGAAGTGCTCCCGGGCGAGGTGGATGTGCGCTCGCGCATCACCCGCACCATCTCCATCAACATTCCGATTCTGTCGGCCGCCATGGATACGGTGACCGAGGCCCGGCTCGCCATCGCCATGGCCCAGGCCGGCGGCATCGGCGTCATCCATCGCAACATGACGCCCGAGGAGCAGGCCGACCAGGTGGCGCAGGTCAAGAAGTTCGAATCGGGCATGGTCATCAATCCGGTGACCATTGCGCCCGATGCGACCCTGGCCGATGCGCTCGAGCTGATGGCGCGCCACCGCATCTCCGGCATTCCCGTGGTGGAGCGCGAGGGCGATGGCCGCGGCGGCGGGCGTCTCGTCGGCATTCTCACCAATCGCGATGTGCGTTTTGCGCGCGATCCGGGCGAGCGGGTCGCCAATCTCATGACCCGCGAGGGGCTGGTGACGGTGCGCGAGACGGTGGACATGGACGAGGCCAAGCGCCTCCTGCACAAGCATCGCATCGAGAAGCTGATCGTCGTGGACGACGACTTTCGCTGCATCGGCCTCATTACCGTCAAGGACATCGAGAAGGCCCAGCGCCATCCCGACGCCTGCAAGGACGAGCAGGGCCGGCTTCGCGTCGCCGCGGCGACCACGGTGGGGGAGAAGGGGTTCGAGCGCACCGAAAGGCTGGTGGATGCGGGGGCCGATCTCGTCGTGGTGGACACGGCCCACGGCCATTCGGTCTCCGTGCTCGCCACGGTGGAGCGCATCAAGAAGCTCTCCAACCGGGTTCAGGTGGTGGCGGGAAATGTGGCGACAGGCGACGCGGCGCAGGCGCTCATCGACGCCGGCGCGGATGCGATCAAGGTCGGCATCGGCCCGGGCTCCATCTGCACCACCCGCATCGTTGCCGGCGTCGGCGTGCCCCAGCTCACGGCCATCATGCAGACCTGCGAGGTGGCGCGCGCCCATGACATTCCCGTGATCGCCGATGGCGGGATCAAATATTCCGGCGACCTCGCCAAGGCGCTGGCGGCGGGGGCGGATTGCGCCATGATCGGCTCGCTGCTTGCCGGCACCGACGAGAGCCCGGGCGAGGTCTTTCTCTATCAGGGCCGCTCCTACAAGGCCTATCGCGGCATGGGCTCGGTCGGGGCCATGGCCCGCGGCTCGGCGGACCGCTACTTCCAGCAGGAGGTCTCCGACACTCTCAAGCTCGTTCCGGAGGGCATCGAGGGGCAGGTGCCCTATAAGGGGCCGCTCTCCTCGGTGCTGCACCAGCTCGTCGGGGGGCTCAGGGCGGCCATGGGCTATGTGGGCGCTGCGACGGTTCCCGAGATGCAGAAACGGGCGCGCTTCCTGCGCATCTCGCCGGCGAGCCTGCGCGAGAGCCACGCCCATGACGTGACCATCACCCGCGAGAGCCCCAACTATCCGGGCAGCACGTGAGCGTGGCGCGGGCCATCGGGGCGCGGGCCATCCGGGCCTGGCCGAGACGGTGAGGGCGAGGCGATGACCCAATGGGCACTTCTCTATCCGGTCCTCGTTCAGGTGGCGCTCACCTTCGCGCTCCTCTTCTGGATGGAGGTGGCGCGGGTGCGCGCCGTGCAGGAGGGGCGGGTGCGCATGGGCGACATCGCCCTCGGCCAGTCCGCCTGGCCCGAGCGCGAGATGCTCATCGCCAACAGCTTTCACAATCAGCTCCAGCTTCCGGTTCTCTTCTACGCGCTGGCTGCCTTTGCCCTGCTCGCGGCGAAGGTGAACGGCCTCATGCTTCTTCTCGCCTGGGCGTTCGTGGCGCTCCGCCTCGCCCATGCCTGGGTTCATGTCACCTCCAATCGGGTGCCGGCGCGGCTGATGCTGTTCGTCTCGGGGGCGGTGGTGCTGCTCGTGATGTGGGCGCTCTTTGCGCTCCGTCTTCTCTTCGAGGGCGTCTGAGCCATGCGGCCCGGAGCGCGGCTCGCAGCCGCGATCGACATCCTCGACGAGATTCTCGCCCGCCACCGGCCGGCGAGCCTCGCGCTGGCCGATTGGGGCCGAAGCCACCGCTTTGCGGGCTCCGGCGACCGGGCGGCCATCGGCAATCTCGTCTATGACGCGCTGCGCCGGAAGGCCTCGCTGGCTGCACACATGGGGAGCGACGCGCCGCGGGCCCTTGCCCTCGCTGCCCTGCGCTTTACCTGGGACATGGCGCCTGACGAGGTGGCGGCGCTCTGCGAGGACGGCCCCTATGCGCCGCCGCCTCTCGGCGAGTGCGAGCGCGCCGCGCTCGAGGCTCCCTATCCCGACCCCGCCTGGCCGGCCTGGGTGGCGGGCGACTATCCCGAGTGGCTGCACGCTCCCCTCGAGCGCGTCTTTGGCGGGCGGGCGGGCGAGGAGGGGGCGGCCCTTGCCACCCGTGCGCCGGTCGATCTTCGGGTGAACACCCTCAAGGCCACGCGCGAGAAGGTGAGCAAGGCGCTTCAGCGCTTCGCTCCCGTGCCGACGCCGTTCTCTCCGGTGGGGGTGCGCATCGCGCCGCCCCGGGGCGGCGGGCGGAGCGCGAATGTGGAGGCCGATGCCGCCCATGGGCGGGGCTGGTTCGAGGTGCAGGACGAGGGCTCGCAGCTTGCCGCCCTGCTCACCGGCGTCGGGCCGCGCA
>JALUTE010000301.1 GCA_027058255.1 Methyloligella sp.
AGACCTTGGCTTCCGACATGGCGTCTCCCTCCCTGAAGGCACGGAATATCCAACACTGCCGGCATTATGGAGAGAGGCCCAATGGCGGGCAACCGGTCTGTTAGTGGAACGCGTCGAACTGGCCGAAACGGAGGCTTCAGACGGGCTCGACGAGCAGGATGCGACCCCCGTCGCACCGGATGGCGAGGGGCACGAGGCGGGCGCCCTTGCAGGGCCCGGCCACGCACAGCCCGTCCGGCACGCGAAAGCGCGCGCCATGGGTGGAGCAGACGAGATGGCGCCCCTCCCGATCCAGCACGCGGTCCGGAAAGGTCTCGAGCGGCGTGCCCTTGTGCGGGCAGGCATTGACATAGGCGCGAACGGCGCCCGTCTTGCCCTCGCGCACCACCAGCACCTCGCGCCGTCCCTCTCCGGCGCCGAGCGTGAGAGTCCTGGCCCCGGTCGCATCGAGATCGGCAAGCATGCAGAGCACCGTGCTCCCCTCGCCCGGCTGCGCCCGGCGCTGCCTGTGCGCCTCCGTCATTTTTTCCCGCTCGGCGATCTCTTCCTTGCCGCCTTTTTCTCGCCCTTGTTTCCGGCGGCCTTGGTCTTGCCCGCCCCCGGCTTCGGCCCCCTGGCGGTTGCCTTGGCCTTCTTCGCGCTCGGAGCCACGGGCACGTCGCGCAGGCCGCCCATGCGGCAGATGCGGCGCCATTCGCCCGCCGTCACCGGCTGAACCGACAGGCGCGAATTGTTCACCAGCACCATGGCCTCGAGCGCCGGCTCCGCCTTGATCTCATCGAGCGTGACGGGCCTCGCCAGTGCGGTGACGGCGGCAACATCAACGCATTGCCATTTGCCCGTGTCATCGGTGGAATCGGGATGCGCCTCCCGCACCACCTCGACAATGCCGACAACGCGCTTCTCCTTCACCGAGTGGTAGAAAAAGCCGAGATCGCCGGCCTTCATCTGCAACATGAAATTGCGTGCCTGATAGTTGCGCACCCCATCCCACTCGGCGCCCTTCCTGCCCGCCGCCACCTGATCGTCCCAGGACCAGGTGCCAGGCTCCGACTTGAACAGCCAATAGGCCATCACGCGCCCCCCTCTTTGGCGCCAGGCATGCCGAACAGCCATTTGAAGGGGCGGATCTCCACGCTCTCGAACACGCCCGCCCTGGCATAGGGGTCCGCGGCGGAGATCGCCCGCGCCTCCTCGAGATCGGCCGCCTCCACGACGACGAGGCTGCCGCGCGGCTCTTTCCCGTCCTCGCTCATGAACGGCCCTGCAATCTTCAGCCGATCGCCCAGGCTCTCCAGCCAGGCGAGGTGGTCCGGCCGGTTGGCCTGCCGCAGCGCCAGCCCCCCGGGCCGCTTGTCGGTACAGATGAAGGCATAGAGCATCCCGTCTCCCCTCTTTTCCATCCGGTTGGTTCCCCTGCTCTCTCCCGGCCCCATCCGTCAGGGGCGCGGCATCTCCCGCTCGGTGCGGAAGGGGCGCGCGAGCAGCCCCTCGATGGCCGCATCCACGCTCGTCTCGCCGCGCACGATGGCATGAACGGCGGCCGAGATGGGCATGTCCAGCCCGTCCCGCTCCGCGATCAGCATCACGGCAGCGGCCGTATGCACCCCCTCGGCGACCGAGTTGCGCGCCTTCAGAATGTCCTCGAGGCGCTCGCCCTGCCCGAGGGCACGCCCGAGGGACATGTTGCGCGACTGGGTGCTGGAGCAAGTGAGCACCAGATCGCCAAGGCCCGAGAGCCCCGCCAGGGTCTCGGCCCGCGCGCCCAGCGCCGTGCCAAAACGGGTGAGCTCGGCAAACCCGCGGGTGACCAGCGCCGCATGGGCGCTCCTGCCCAGCGCCTTGCCAAGGGCGATGCCCGCGGCAATGGCGAGCACGTTCTTGACCGCCCCGCCGATCTGAACGCCGATGAGATCGTCGGTCCAATAGGGCCGGAAGGCGCGATGGCCGATGGCCGCGGCGATGGCGCGCCCGAGGGCCTCGTCGTCTGCGGCGAGCGTCACGGCGGCGGGAAGGCCCCGCGCCACCTCGCCAGCAAAGCTCGGCCCCGAGAGCACCGCCACACGCGCATCCGGCACCTCCTGGCGCAGCACATCGGCGAGAAAGCAGCCCGTCTCCTGCTCGATGCCCTTGGCGCAGATCACCAAAGGCCGTCCCGAGGGCAGGTGGAGGGCAAGGCGGGCGGCAATGGCGCGCAGATGCTGGGCCGGCGGCACCATGAGCAGGAGATCGCAATCGGCCATGTCCTCCAGCGCGGGCGTGGCGCGGATCGCCGTGTCGAGCGCGACCCCCGGCAGATAGGCGACATTCTCATGGCGCGCATTGATGCTCTCGGCCGTCTCGGGCTCGAAGGCCCACAGGCGCACGGCGCGCCCCGCACGGCGCAGGGTCTGCGCCAGAGCCGTGCCCCACGCCCCGGCCCCGACGACGCCGATGCGCGCGAACTCCGTCATCGCACCCTCCACCCTTGCGCCGTCCCCCTCAGGGGCGCTCGTGCCGCGCCGGTCGCGGGGCCGTCACGCCTCTTGCCGCCGCACCTCACGCCATCGCGCCGCGCGCCATCTCGCCTCATGCCTTGACCCCTGCGCCGATTGCCGGTGCAGCCCCCGGGTCCAGCGGCCAGCGCGCCCTTGCCGGCGCATCCAGCCCATCCGCGAGGCCGCGCACGCGCCGCTCTGCCCCCGCCCAGGCGATCATGGCCGCATTGTCCGTGCACAGCTCCGGCGGCGGCACGTGCAGCGCATAGCCTTCCGCCGCCGCGAGCGCGCCGAGCGCAGCCCGCAGGCGCCGATTGGCCGCAACACCGCCCGCCACCACGAGATGGCGCGCCCCCTCGCCCTGCGCCCCGAGACGGCGCTCGAAAAGGCGCATGGCGACGCGCGTGCGGTCGATGACCGTCTCCGCCACCGCCTGCTCGAAGGAGGCGCAGAGATCCGCGATGTCCTGCGCGCCAAGCGGCGCGATGGCGCGCGCGCGGTGCCGAACGGCGGTCTTGAGCCCGGCGAAGGAGAAATGCGGCTCCGGCCGGCCCAGCATGGGCCGGGGCAGGTCGAACCGCGCAGCATCGCCCCCGGCCGCATGGCGCGCCACCTCCGGCCCGCCCGGATAGCCGAGTCCCAGGAGCTTCGCCGTCTTGTCGAAAGCCTCGCCGAGGGCATCGTCCAGAGTTGTGCCGAGGCGCTCATAGCGGCCCACCTCCCGCACGATGAGGAGCTGCGTGTGGCCACCGGAGACGAGCAGCAGAAGATAGGGCGGCGCCAGCCCCTCGGTCAGGCCGACGGTGAGCGCATGGCCTTCCAGGTGATTGATGGCGAGAAGCGGCAGATCGTGAACGAGGGCGATGGCCTTCGCGGTGGTGAGGCCGACCAGAAGGCCGCCGATGAGACCGGGCCCGGCCGTGGCGGCGACGGCATCGAGCTCGGAGAAGCCGCATTGCGCCTCGTCCATGGCCCGCGCGATGAGACTGTCGAGCACGTCCACATGGGCGCGGGCCGCGATCTCCGGCACCACGCCGCCATAGGGCGCATGGGCCGCATCCTGGGAGCGCACCACATTGGAGAGAATGACGCCGCCGCCATCCGGGCCGCGCCGAACGACGGCCGCGGCGGTCTCGTCGCAGCTCGTCTCGATGCCGAGCACCGTCACCGGGCCATGCCGGCCATGCCTCTGG
>JALUTE010000302.1 GCA_027058255.1 Methyloligella sp.
GCAGCTCCCAGCCGAGGGTGGCCTCGCTGGTAAACACGACTGTCCGTTCGCCATGCTCGTTGACGAGCACGACCTCCTTGGCCAGGCTCTCGGCAAGGTGATCGAGATTGCCGTCGACGATGCGGAACGTACCGGGATCGTCGCTGACCGCCGCGCCGATCTGCACCGGGTGGCTCCAGTCGATCCGCGCCCGCCAGGATTCCCATGCGCCGGGATCGAACGCCTTGTCCGGGACATAGCGCGCGGGGTCCCGCGGATCCTGCACGAAACTCGTGACCCAGCTTGCGGTCTCCCCGGTGTCGCTCATGGTCGCCCGGACACCGATCTGCAGCGACTCGAAGCCGCTCGACGAAAACCAGTCGGCGAAGCGCACCTCGATGGACGGCCTCGCGGTTCGCATAAGCATGTCGCGATCCACCGTTTTTCCGGTGCCAGCGCAGTAGCACCGATGACAACTCTCGGAGTGCATTGTGCAGTCACACGCTTCCCCGTAGGGGCACGGAACACGACACGGACAGTGGCACACACCGGCACCACCACCCCTTGTCAGGATCCCGATCTTCGTATCGCCGACGTCGCCGATGCCCGCCATCGCCGGCTCGGGCGTCATCGACAGGACGACCATCACCGCGAAGATCAGCGCCACCAGGAGATGCCTTGTGTTCATCATCGCCTCCTTTCCTCTCTTGAGATCGAGCCGGCCTCGTCCACGGCTTCCTTTTCGCCAGTGACGTCACATGCCTCGGCTCCCAGTTGGTCAGACGCCCGATTCTCGTCCGAGCGGCGCCCGCATTTCACCGCTCAGGCTACGCGGGCGACGCCAGTGAAGAGAGGGGAATCATGGTCATCGCGACAGATTCCCATGCGTTCTTCCGTTTCCCCGCATGCCGTTCCGCATGACGACCCATGCATGCCTGCATGAGGTGCGGGGGGGGCGCGCAGACGCCGCCGCATGGGGGCGTTGACACGAACCCACCCGTTCGTCTACTGTTGGAAACACGCTGGGGTGCTGTCATGTTCGATACCATGCAAGTAGTTGACAACACAGTTGTTACGCACGGAGACCACCTCGCATGAGCGGGAGAGCGTCACGAAAGGCTCGGCGATCCCGGATCTCTGGCGAGGGCGCTGATGGGCCTGCATGTGCCCGCGTTCCCGTGCTCGGAGACTACTTCCGGCGCCTGCGCCGGTCCCGACGCCTGACGCAGGCCGAACTCGCCGCGAGAACCGTCGACAGCCCGTTCCCGGTCGACCAAAGCTATGTTTCGCGCCTGGAGCGTGGCGAGATCGCGGGGTCCGTTGGCAAGTTTTTCACGGTCCTTTCCCTGGTGAACGCGAACGCGTCGAGCGTCGCCGAGTTGCTCCGCCTCGGACGGGAACTTCCGGTCGATGGTCAGGGCTTCGCCGTGGAGGAACTCTTGCGCCGAGCACGGGAGAGCACGAAGCAGGGCGAGCTTTCGGCCGCCCTGAGCTGGGCGCTGGCGGGCCTGCACGAAGCCGCTTCGAGCGGTGACGCTGATGGCCACGCCCAGGCGCTGGTCAGTGCATCGATCGTTCTGAAGAACCAGGGTGCCTGGGAAACGGCAAGAGCCCTGGCGCTCGAGGCGGTCAATCTCGCCGGTATTCACCAGGTGACCCGGCTCCAGGCCGTCCTGCAGAGCGCTGCCTGCTGCCTCGAGATGGACGAGCCGGTTTCCGCCGAGCTGCTGCTCGATGGCCTGCAGGAGGAAGTGCTGGCGGATCGCCCTGAACTCGCGGCACAGCGCTGGCACAATCTCGGGCTGGCATTGCTCGAGGGCGGCCGACCAGACCAGGCACTCGAGGCCTTTCGGAAGGCCGCGGACTGGTACGCACGATCTCCGTCACCAAGCGACGAGGCGCGACTCCATGCCCGGCAGGCTGTCGTCATGGTCGACCTGGGCCTTCGTGACGCGGGGGCCATCGTGATGGACCGGGCGTTTGGTCTCGCGGAGCGGTCCGGGCATGCCATCACGCGTGCGCGCGTGCTGCTTCACGCCGGTCGGGTGGATACTCTCCTGCGAAGATTCGCTCGCGCAAGGCGTCGACTCGCCGATGCCGAGGAGCTGGCGAAGCGCCTGGGGCACGACGAGTTCCTGTTCGAGGCGCGGCTCCGGCGCCTCGAGCTGGCGCTGGCGGAGGGCGATGGCATCGCCGTTCGCGTGCTGCGCCAGGTGTTGAGAAAGCAACGGCGAAACCTGAACCCCGGTCGTGAGCTGGTCGGCGCGTATGAGCGAGCGATGGCAAGAGTTTCGCGTGGAGGCACCGTCCCATGATGCGGTGGATGATCGCGTGTCTGGTTCCGATCGTCGTGCTCGGCCTTCCTACTCCGGCTACCCTCGCCGAGGTCGGCGCCTCGGACGCCGGACAGAGAGCCGCCGGCGTCGTGCTGGCGCGCGAGGGTGAACCAGAGACAGCCGTCTGGAGGCTGGTTCGTCCAGGTGCCAGTGCACTGGCTCTCAATCCGGAAGGAGAAGCGAGAGGCGATGTCGATCCCGACGTTCGGCTCAACCCGCTGACTGGACGGCCCGAGGCCGTCTGGGCCTGGTGGGACGGCAACGACTTCGAGATCGCCTGGAGCCGATTCGATGGTCTCGGCTGGTCGAGTCCTGTGCTTCTGACGGACAACCAGGTCGACGACACGGCACCTCGGCTGGCGTTCAGTGGGGCCGGAGACCTCGGTATCACCTGGACTCGCCAGAGCGCTCCCTCCCGCATCTGGTACGTCGAGAATGACCCGGCCCACGGCTGGTCGGCCGAGATCGCCGTCAGCGACGGCGTGCTCGATGCGTCGGAGCCCTCGATCGTCTGGGATGTGGGCACACCCCGCATCGCCTACCACGAAGAGACGACGGCTGGTGGCGAGAGGCGCATCCTCGCGGCAGGCGGCGATTCGCCGGATCCGTGGCCCGTCGGGTTCATCCTGGACCTCGTGGCACTGACGCCGTGGCTCGGCGAGCTCGAGCAGGAGATCCAGTTCGTGGACGGCCGCCTGTACACGGTGTGGGTCGACGGGGCATCTCATCTTGCGTTCTCGCGACGCCGGGACGGCATCTGGCAGGCGGAGGAGATCGAGCCGTATTCGGGTGTCGATGACATCCCCCGGGCGAAGGTCCGCGTCAAGGCCCGGGTCGCCCGCATGCGCTGACGCAGTCCTCCGGGGGCACTCGCCCCGCCGCCTGCCGGCGGTTATCCTTGACCTTCCCCGCTCGACCGGTCGTCCGCGCTCGCCTCGACCGCAACACCGGGAACGGATCCCGGCTCTCCGATTCCGTCAAGGGAGGCTGTCCATGATCTTCGGCGTGCCGAAAGAAGCGCTGCGCCACGAGCATCGCGTCGGGCTGACCCCGTATGCCGTCGCGCTGCTGGTCCAGGGCGGACACGAGGTCTTCATCGAGCGCGATGCGGGGAGTCACTCGCACTTCACCGACGAGACCTACCGCGAGGCCGGAGCCTCGATCGCCTACAGCCCGGAAGAGGTCTTCGGGCGCGCCGACGTCGTCTGTCGCGTGGGCATGCTCCACGCCGACGAGATCGGCATGCTCAAGGCCGGCTGCACGGTCTGCGGCTTCCTCCACCTCGCGGTGATGCCCCGCGATCTGGTCGAAGGAATGTGCGAGCGGGGGATCACGGCCATCGGGTACGAGATCAT
>JALUTE010000303.1 GCA_027058255.1 Methyloligella sp.
GGCGTCGGTGAAGCGCTGGATCACCCGCCGCTCGCTGGTGAATGCCTGCATGGTGCGGTGGGCCGAGAGATTCTCCGCCGCATAGGCCGAGGCCTCGGCGAGCGTGTCCTGGGCGCGCCGGGAGAGTCGCTTGACCATCCGGCCATAGGCCACCAGCGGCAGAACGACGATCGGGATCGCCACCAGCACCATGAGGGAGAGCTTGAAGCTGGTCACGAACATCATGACGAGCGCGCCGAGGAAGAGCACGAGATTGCGCAGGGTCTGGGAGGCCGCCGTGCCGATGGCCACCTTGATCTGGGTCGTGTCGGCGGTCAGGCGCGACATGACCTCGCCCGAGCGGGTCTTCTCGTAGAAGGCCGGGCTGAGAGTCGCGAGATGGCGGAACACGTCGGCGCGCAAATCCGCCACCACCCGCTCGCCGAGCCAGTTGACGCAATAGAACCGGGCCGCGCTCGCCACCGCCAGCACCACCCCCACCAGCATCATCATGGCGAAATACTTGTCGACGAAGGCGGCGTTCTCGGCGGAGAAGCCGAGATCGATCATGCGGCGCACGGCGAGCGGCACCGCGAGCGTGGCCATGGCCGCCGCGCCGACGGCAATGAGCGTTGCCACCACCATGGAGCGATAGCGCAACAGATAGGGGCGCAAGGTGGCAAGCGGCTTGAGCAGCATGTCCCGCGACGGGCGCTTGGATTGCGCCCGGGCATCGGCTCCGGCATCGGGTGCGGTCTCGCCGGAAAGGGCGGACGGGGCGGGCGTCTGGTCGGCATGATCGGACACGGGGCTCGGCACCTGCTTTGACATTCAGGAATGAGGTGGCGCCGGCAAGAGAACGGACGGCCCTCTGCGCCGGAGCACGGCCGCCGTTGCTTGGCCGGTGTCCACCCCTTGGCAGAGGATCGTCATTTGCCTCGCCGACACGACATGTGTGCATCGCCCCTGAGCATGGTCGGGCGAGCGTGCGCGCTGGAGGATGCCCGACCGGAGCGCCGGCATGCAAGCCCTCTTTTGGCGCGGCCCGCCGGCCGGGTCGGCATCGCGCGAGGCGGCCGTTGGGCCGGGCCGGCCGCCAGCAGTGGGGGCGAGACGTGTCGACACGGCTTCGGCCATGGCGCACAATGAATGGCCGATGAAGGGCTGCTTCAGCGTCGTTTCAGCGGCGCTGCTTTAAGTGCGAAATGCGCTCCGCCCTGCTCGGGAGAGAGGGCGCATCGGAAGACGACGTGGAGGTTTCGATCATGATGTTCCGCATTGCAATGCCGTCCGCGACGCTGCGTGCCGTCGTGCTTGCGAGCGGGCTCGCCGTGGCGGCCGTTGCCATGGCGCCTGCAAGCGCCGAGGCACGCCCCTGGTGCGCGCGCGCGCATCTGAACGATGCCGAGATGGCGATTTGCGACTATCCGTTCCTGCGCCGGCTGGATCGGCGCATGTCGCGGCTCTACTGGTCGCTCTATGGCGAATTCCCTGGGCTGCGACACCGGCTGAGGCGCTCCCAGCGCCACTGGCTGGCCCGGCGCAATGCCTGCGGCTACAATCCGCCCTGCCTGGGCCGGAAGTACAGGAACCGGATCAGACAGCTCCGATATTTCGGCATCTGATGCCGCACGATACCGCCAGCTGCGGGTTGGGCGCGTGGATGCGGGTGGGGCGGGCAGGCTACTCGCCGGCCTCGCCTGCCGCCGGCACCACCGAGACGTAGACCCGGCCGCCGCGGCGCGTGCGGAACTGCACATGGCCCGGCACCAGGGCGAAGATGGTGTGATCCTTGCCGAGGCCGACGCCCTCGCCCGGATGCCATTTGGTGCCGCGCTGGCGCACGATGATATTGCCTGCCTCCACACGCTGGCCACCGAACTTCTTGATGCCGAGGCGCCTGCCGATGGAGTCGCGGCCATTGCGCGACGAGCCGCCTGCCTTCTTGTGTGCCATGATCTGCCGTCCTTGACTTGATCCGCTACCCGGTACGATCCGCCACGCCCGTGCGACCCACCCCTTTGGGCGCACCGCCTCGCCGATGCCTTCGCCTCGGCCTCAGCCTTCGGCCGCCAGCTTCCGGGCCTGCTCGACCCATCCATCGCGCGTGATGCGCCCCTTGAAATTGAGGGCGCTGTCGATCTCGGCGATGTCGTCCTCGCTCATCGCCGCGATCTGCCAGAAATGGAAGATGCCGAGCTCGTTCAGCGTCTTCTCGAGCTTGGGGCCGACGCCGGTGATCTTCTTGAGATCGTCCGCCTCGCCCTCCGGCGCCTCGAGCCGCGAGAAGGCGCGGGCACCGGCCGGCTTGGCCTTCTTCGCCGTCTCGGCTTTCTTCTTCGCCGGAGCCTTGGCGCCGGCCTCCGCCTCCGCCTTCGGCTTGGATTTGGCGGCCGGCTTGGCCTTGGCCTTCGCCTTTGCAGGCGCCTTGCCGTCGGCGAGAATCTCGGTGATCCGCACCACGGTCAGATGCTGGCGGTGCCCCTTCTTGCGCCGGTAGTTCTTGCGCCGCTTCTTCTTGAAGACGATGATCTTCGGGGCGCGTTCCTGCGCGACCACCTCGCCGGTCACCGTGGCGCCGGCAATGAGCGGCGTTCCGATCCGGGGCGCGCCGTCCTCGCCGCCCAGCATGAGGACCTCGGAGAACGCGACCTGGTCCCCGATCTCTCCGGCGATCTTCTCGATCTTGATGATGTCCTGCGGGGCAACGCGGTATTGCTTGCCGCCCGTCCTGATGACAGCGTACATGTCTGGCGTCCTTCTCGTCCGCGCCTTGCGGCGTCTGGTCCGCGCCCTTCGGCGCCGCCAGCATGAAGCTGGCGCGCTTTGCACCGTCCCGGCCCTCTCGAAGATGCGCACCGCCCGCCATGGCGGGGGCTCGCATTCTCGCACCGGCTCGCGCGGCTGTTCGCCGTGCGCTCATCCGGTCGGATGGAGGACGTTCGGGCAGGCTCGGCCTCGGGCAGCGCCTTGAGGGCGGGATCACGTGCGACCCCGCCGATCGCCGGGACTATACGGACCGCGCGGGCGAAGTCAATCGAAGGCTCGGAGGATTTCGCCCGCCAGCCCGGCGGATTCCAGGCGCAGGGTGCGCCATCTGGGCGCAGGCCGGCACCGAATGCGCCAAATTTGACCTAGATCAACACGCGTGCCGCGCAAATCACCCAGATTGGTCGGGCCTCAACGGAAGGAGGAGCGAGCTTCCCCCCTGAGCCGTTTTCCTCATCCTCGTTTTCCTTCCTGGTTGGACTCGCCGCCGGTGTCAAAGCCGGCGGCCCTTTTTTTCTGGGTTCCGGCAGCCCGGCCGGGCAGAAGCGGGCTGGACATGCGGCCCTCTGGCGCATAGATGTTGCGCATCCGCGGAGAGGTGCCGGAGTGGTCGAACGGGGCGGTCTCGAAAACCGTTGTGCGCGAAAGCGTACCGTGGGTTCGAATCCCACCCTCTCCGCCAATCGTCTTGGTCCTTCGGACAATCCTGGTGCCTTGCTTGCGCGCGCCGCCGGGGGCGGGCTCACGCACGCGCGGATGCCCGAGCGGCGCCCGGCCGGGCGCCCCATTGCCGGGCGCGCCGGCTGCGTGCTCGCGGCGCAGTGGCGGGGCGCGCGGGGCGGGCGTGACGGCCCCGTCCGCGGCCGGAGCGCTCCTCCACCTTCTCGGCCCCGAGAGTGGCATCG
>JALUTE010000304.1 GCA_027058255.1 Methyloligella sp.
CAGCCGGCGCGCCCCATTGCCGGGCGCGCCGGCTGCGTGCTCGCGGCGCAGTGGCGGGGCGCGCGGGGCGGGCGTGACGGCCCCGTCCGCGGCCGGAGCGCTCCTCCACCTTCTCGGCCCCGAGAGTGGCATCGCCGCGCCGATCCTCGCTCGGGATCGCCTGGCGGGTGAGGCGCTCGATGCCGCGAAGCAGGCCCCGCTCCGCCGCATCGCATAGCGAGATGGCGCTGCCGGACGCGCCCGCGCGCGCCGTGCGCCCGATGCGGTGCACATAGGCTTCCGGCACCTCCGGAAGCTCGAAATTCACCACGTGAGAGACATCGGAGACATCAATGCCCCGGGCCGCGATGTCGGTTGCGACCAGGACGCGAATGCGCGCCGAGCGGAAGGCGGCGAGCGCCCGCTCGCGCTGGGCCTGGCTCTTGTTGCCGTGGATCGCCGCCACCGGGATGCCCCGGGCCTCCAGATGCCGGGCCACGCGGTCGGCGCCGCGCTTGGTGCGGGTGAAGACGAGGGTGCGCGACATGTCCGGATTGGCGAGCAGCTCGGCCAGGAGGGCACGCTTCTTCGGGGCCTCGATCTGGATGACGCGCTGGGCGATGCGATCGACGGTGGAGGCGACGGGAGTCACGCTCACCTTCACGGGCTCGCGCAGGAATGCGTGGGCCAGGCGCGCGATCTCCTTCGGCATGGTCGCCGAGAAGAACAGGGTCTGCCGCTCGCGCGGCAGGTTCGAGACGATGGTGCGGATGGGCTTCAGAAAGCCCAGATCGAGCATTTGATCGGCCTCGTCGAGCACCAGGATCTCGGTCCGGCCGAGATGGGCGTTGCGGGTGGAGACATGGTCGAGCAGACGGCCGGGGGTCGCCACCAGCACGTCGAGCCCCCGCGCCAGGGCCTGGATCTGCGGGCGCGGACCGACACCGCCGAAGACGGTGGCCGTGGACAGGCCGAGATGGCGGCCATAGGCGCGGAAGCTCTCGGCGATCTGGGAGGCGAGCTCGCGGGTCGGCGAGAGCACGAGAACGCGGCAGCCCTTGCGCGGCGCGGGTCTCGGCTCGGCGGCGAGCCGGTGCAGGATGGGGAGCGCGAACGCGGCGGTCTTGCCGGTTCCGGTCTGGGCGATGCCCAGGAGATCCGAGCCCCGGAGCACGGCCGGAATGGCCTTGGCCTGGATGGGGGTCGGCGCATCATAGCCTTCGCCTTCGAGCGCCTTCATGATGGGCGCCGCGAGGCCGAGTGAAGAAAATGTTGTCACGGAATGACTTTCTCATGGAAGCCGGGCTCCCGGGCGCGCCATCGGTTCGGTTGGCTGGGCGCACGAGACTCGGCGGGATGGGGAGACGCCCCGCGTGGCCTGGGCTGTCGGTTGGGAAATCGATCGGGGTGCCGGGCCGGAGGACGGATCGCGGACCTGAAGGCTTGAGCCTCGAGGCCGGCGCGTGTCCCTTCACGCAGCTTGGGCACCGCAAATCGCTCGGCGAGCGATGGGCGCTTGTCGCATGTTGCAGTGCACAAGTCAACGGCTGTTTCCGACCATCGCCACCGGCCGGCGGCGCATGGCCGGACGGCGGGCGGGTGTGCGCCCGTCTTCCCGTCCCCGCTCAGTAGCGATAATGATCGGGCTTGTAGGGGCCCTCCACGGGCACGCCGATATAGTCGGCCTGCTCCTGGGAAAGACGGGTGAGCTTGACCCCGAGCTTGTCCAGATGCAGCCGCGCGACCTTCTCGTCGAGCTTCTTGGGCAGCACGTGCACCGCCTTCTCGTAAGCATCGCCCCGTTGCCAGAGCTCGATCTGGGCGAGGGTCTGATTGGTGAAGGAGGCGGACATGACGAAGCTCGGATGCCCCGTCGCGCAGCCCAGATTCACCAGCCGCCCCTCGGCGAGCACGATCAGCCGCTTGCCGTCGGGAAACTCCACCTCGTCCACCTGCGGCTTGACATTGTGCCAGGGAAAGTTCCTCAGGGCGTCGACCTGAATCTCGCTGTCGAAATGGCCGATATTGCACACAATGGCGCGATCCTTCATCGCCCGCATGTGGTCGATGGTGATCACGTCCTTGTTGCCGGTGGCGGTGACGAAGATGTCGCCCAGGGGCGCGGCCTCGTCCATGGTGGTGACCTCATAGCCCTCCATGGCCGCCTGAAGGGCGCAGATGGGGTCGATCTCGCTCACCAGCACCCGGGCGCCGGAGGCGCGCAGGGACTCGGCCGAGCCCTTGCCCACATCGCCATAGCCGCACACCACCGCCACCTTGCCCGCGAGCATGACGTCGGTGGCGCGGCGGATGCCGTCCACCAGGCTCTCCCGGCAACCGTAGAGATTGTCGAACTTGGACTTGGTGACGCTGTCATTCACATTGATGGCGGGGAAGGGGAGCTGGCCCTCCTCCTGCATCTGATAGAGCCTGTGGACGCCGGTCGTCGTCTCCTCCGAGACGCCGCGAATGCCATCGCGCGCCCGGGCGAACCAGCCGGGGCTCGCCGCCATGCGCCTAGCGATCTGGGCATAGAGCACCCGCTCCTCCTCATTGCCCGGATTGTCGAGCACGCTCGCATCCTGCTCCGCCCTGGCGCCAAGAAGAATGTAAAGGGTCGCGTCGCCGCCATCGTCGAGGATGAGGTTGGCGGTCTCTCCGCCTGGCCAGTGGAAGATGCGGTCGACGAAGTCCCAGTACTCCTCCAGGCTCTCGCCCTTGTAGGCGAAGACGGGCACGCCGGCGGCGGCAATGGCCGCGGCGGCATGATCCTGGGTCGAGAAGATGTTGCAGGACGACCAGCGCACCTCGGCACCGAGCGCGGTCAGCGTCTCGATCAGCACCGCGGTCTGGATGGTCATGTGCAGGCAGCCGGCAATGCGCGCGCCCTTGAGCGGTTTGGCGGCGGCATATTCCTCTCGCACCGCCATGAGGCCGGGCATCTCCGTCTCGGCGATAGCGATCTCGCGCCGCCCCCACTCGGCGAGACCGATATCCTTGACGTGACAGTCGGTGGCGTTTTCGCTCATCGCTCGCGGCTCCCGCTTGGATGTGTCTTGCACGTCTCGCACGGCCATGCATGCCGCTCGGGGCAGGGATCGGGCGCGTCGAGACGGGTGGAATGGCGGCGCGGACTATAGCGAGCAGCGCCCCCGCTGTCCATAAACATATAAAGAAGTCATTATGTCATTCTCCGAGCGCGTGGGCGAAGGTGCGATCGGCCGGGACGGAGCGCCATGCGAGACGGGTTGCGCCACCGCGCGCCGAATGCCCGCTCGCGATGGCTCATCCCGAAGGCGGGATCACATCAACCAAGAGTTATGACAATTTTATGCATATCGTAAACCTGACATTAACCAAAACACCTTGGAAGTAGGGTTTTATTGTAAATCACTCATAATCTTACCGATGTTTTTAACCGGTCGTTTACCGCCCTCCCCCTAGGAATGCCTCAGCAGAAACAGGAGGAGTCTATGTTCCGGAATCGACCGTCTCGCCTCGGTCGGGCCATTCGTGCCCTCGCGCGCATGCCGGTGCGGATCCGCGACTTCGCGGCGTCCGCGCATGGCAATACCACTATGCTTTTCGCGTTCTCGGTGATCCCGCTCGTCGGGTTCGTGGGCGCGGGCATCGACTACTCGGCGGCCCTCGGGGCCCGTACCACATTGAAGGG
>JALUTE010000305.1 GCA_027058255.1 Methyloligella sp.
TGACGCAAGGCATCGACAGGCTGCTATACCGACGATTGAAAGCGCGCAGGTGGCGGCGCGCGCGGCGATCGTGGATGGACGACGTCTTCCAAAACAATTGATTAGCTCTGTGGGGAGAAAGTGCGCACATTCCTCACAAAGAGAGTTGGTGCTCGGTGGGATGCGTTCAAGGAACGGGGTCATGTCCACCCGGATAGGGAGGACGGCAGCGCCAGAGCCGCCGCAAGGCAAGAGCAAGACCCCTGACGGCACCGTGACGCAGGACGGCTTCGATGGCATAGGCTGAGCAGGAGGGTGTGTAGATGCATGCGGCGCGCAGACGTGGCGGCGCCGATATGCGGTAGAGACGAATGAGCCAGATGATGGCGCGGCGCATTATCGCGTAAGCAAGCCACAGGTGCCGGCATTATCGTTCCAGAGTTTGCAGCTCTGACCCATGCAGGGCTGCGGCTCCCAGACTTGTGTTTCACCACCACCGAAAAGCCCGCCAAGGCAGCCGGCAGGTTTGGTGACCTGAATCCAGGAGAATGGACAAAGGTCTGATCTATCGATGTTTCTGGCCATGACGCGGTCCTTGATAGGTGATGGAGAACGATGACATGCGGTTGTGAGAAGTGTCAAGACGAAAGGAAGCCCCGCCAACGCAAGTTGGCGGGGAATGTTTGTTTGTGCACGGTGATCTCCCGCGAGATGGCCGTCCGTGCTGATGGCCCTCTCCGGTGCTCCTATGGTGTCGCCCGCACGATGAGGAGCCGAAGTCGCGAGGGCGCCATTGCGTATAAACTGTGGCCACGCAATGGGGATCGTTGCCACAGTATATATACTATATACAATAGTCTCTTATGTGTCAATTACTTGTTTAGTTGATGTGTTACGGAGCGGATTTTCTCTTCTCTCACCCTTATCCTCCCCTGCGCACTCTGAATGATGGCGTATTTCTCCTCGATCCATCCACGTACCTTGTCGGCGAACTCGGCCGTGCGTGCGCCGGCGAGCTCGATTTGTAGATTGGAGATCTGATCGGCGAGACGTGCGATGAGACGCTCGTCCTTCTCATTCTCTGATGTCCAGCGGGCGATGTGCGCTTGCATGTCGCAGCGCCACTGTTGGTGACGGCGTGCCTTCTCCGCCTTGCGCTCGCGGATGCGACCACTGGCGAGCTGCCAGTAGCGATCGAGATCAGAGCGGATGAGATCGCGCTGCATCTTGGAGAGGTACGCGGTCTTGAGAGCGCCCTGAATGGCCTTGATGAGGCGCAAGGCTTCGTAGGGATCGCCATAGGCGGCGACATCGGACATCGGCCTGATGCGCTCGCGCAAGCGAGCCTCCTCATAGCGCTGCAGGGCGTCGCGCCTAGCGTCGATGGCGGCCCTGGTCTTCTGCCATCTTTCCCAACACAGGGCGCGGTCTTGCTTGAGAAGGCGCCCCTCGGAGCCGGTCACACCCATGGCGAAGCGATCCATCGCATTGAGGCCTGACCAGCCGTCTTTCATGTATTCGAGCGCCTGTGCGAGGCGCTCTCGCGCCCGATTGATGCCGTCCGGGCCATCGGCGCCGTCGGCGATGGAGTGGGCCTGGTCGATCTTGTATTCGATGAAACGTCGCTTCTCGCGCGAGACGCGGGCGAGCTCGTCCCAATGGGCCTTGCGCTCGGCCTTGTAGCGCTCGCACACGGCCTGGTGGCGCTGCCAGAGTGTCTGGCGATCGGCGCGAAAAAGGGGAGTGTGGGTCTTGAACTTGTCGACGACGCTGCGCGCCTCGTCCCAGAAGGCCTTGGAGGGGCCGTCCAGGCAGGCGGAAATGCGATTCTCGAGCCGGTCGATAGCCTGCGCAATCAGGCTGGCATTGTTCTCGGCGGTGCGTTTGTCGATGCCCAAGGCAGAGGCTCCGATGTCTGATTAGAGCAATGAGACGGTCTCGCCCTTGGCGGTGCGCCAGATGGGCGCGAAAGGCCCCTGCGCGCAGAGCGCCGCCCGGTCGGTGAACAGGAAGAGACCTGCCATCCTGCCGCGCGTGACCCGATGCGCGGCGGCGATCATGCTCTCGGCGCGCTTGGCCGAGTTGGTCACGAACAGCACGCGCATGCGCTCGAAGCCCCAGAGCTTGCTGTGAAGCTTGTCGCGAAAGCCGGCGTGGTAGGAGAGGAGCTTGCGCCGGATGGAGGTCTTGGAGAGCGAGTGCGCCTGGATGCTCATGGAGCCCATGTCGGCCTCGAGCAGGAAGTTGAGCCGCGTCTTGTTGTCGGGCAGGACCAGAGAGAATACCCGGTCGGGATATTGGCCGATGGCCATACGCTCGCCATCGACATTGACGTGGGCCCGCCAGTAGAAGGGGTCGCGCTTTGTGCGCGTCCTCTCGGGCATCGCCGCCAGGAGGTCGTGGTGGTCGATGAGGATCGGCGCGCCCTCATCTCGGCAGGCGATCTCGAGAGCGACCATCACGTCGGCGATCATCAGGGTGTGGGCGATGAACCGCTCGCCGGCGCGTTTGTTCTTGGTCGTCCACTCCAGCCGCCCTGGGTCAGTGCCATGCTGCTCGGCGAGCAGCCGGGCGCCCTTCTGCGCGAGGGCATGGACGAGGGGGGCGTTGCCCTCGCGCAAGAGCATGGCGAGCTGGGCGCCCGGGCGGTCGAGATAGCCATGGTCGTAAAGGAGGCGCAGACGGCGCGTCACCTGCTGGCGGCTGCCGCCGTCGAGAGCGGCGATGTGCGCCGCCGAGAGCATGCGATAGCGCCCGACCCATGCGATGATGGCGAGATCGCGGGCGGTGATCCGCATCGCCGCCGGCTCGGAGCGGGCAAAGCGCGATCTCTTTTTCGCTCTCTCTCGCCCTTCCATGCCCTCATTATACGCCATCGCCGTCCTCCTCATCACCCTTGTCAACAGCAGCGTCCTTGGCGGGCATGACGGGTGCGCCGTCCTTTGTGGCGAGCCGGGGCCGCCCGCCCCTTGGCGGCGAGCGCCGCGCGCGCTCGGCGCGCTTGCGCGCCAGGAAGTCGGCCGCGAAGCTGCCCGGATCGTCGAGGACCGCCCAGGGCTCCGGCCGTGCCGGATCGCTCTCGTCCGCCTCGGCGCCGGAGGCCCGCTCGCGCAGGGCTTGCCGGCGCGCCGCGAGCGCCTGCTCGGCCTCCTCTCTCGGCACCGCGCTTGGCGAGCGCTCGAAGAGCGAGTGGCGCAGCCTTGCGAAATCCTCCTCCTCGAGGGCGAGCGAGGGCATGCGCGGCAGGCGGAGCTTGGCCGCGCGGTTGCGCCAAGAGACGACACAGGTGCCGACCGGCAGGTCGCGCAACAGCACGCCGGCCCGGTAGCGCATCTCCTCGAGGCTGAACAGCTGACTGGGCAAGGGCGCATAGACGGGCGCGAGCGCCTCGCTCTCGCCGCGCGTGAGGGAGCGGCTGCGGCCATGCCCGCTCGTGCGGCCCGTGCTTCTTGCCACGGACTCGGTGCGGCTCTCGGCGACAGAGGCGCTTGTGGTGTGCGCCAGCGTCTCGCTGCTCCCCTCGCTCTCGCTCAGGATTTCCGCTGTGCCGAGCCATCCGGTCTCGGGGGAGAGCACGGCGCCCGTGCTCTCCGACAGGCTCGAGGTCGTCGTCTCCGACAGGGCGGAGCTCGAGGTGATGGCGTGGCCCTCGGTCTCGCTCTCGCTC
>JALUTE010000306.1 GCA_027058255.1 Methyloligella sp.
GCCATGGCGGCGCTCGGGCGCTCCATCAACGTCGTCTCCCTTGCCGGCATCGCCTTTGCCGTCGGCATGGTCGTGGATGCCGCCATCGTCGTTCTGGAGAACATCTTCCGCCTGCGCGAGCGCGGCGTGCCGGCATGGCGCGCCGCCCTCGATGGCGCCCGCCAGGTCTGGGGCGCGGTCTTCGTCTCCGCCCTCACCACGGTGATGGTCTTCCTTCCCATCCTGGTCATGAAGCTCGAGGTCGGCCAGCTCTTCCGCGACATCGCGGTGGCGATCTCCGTCTCCGTCCTGCTCTCGCTTCTCGTCGCCATCACGGTCTTGCCGGCCCTTGCCTCCCGCCTTCTTGCCCGTTCGGGGGCGGGCGAGCGCATGCGCCTGCCGGTGATCGACGCGCTGGCCGAGCGCTTCGTGGCCCTGGTCCTTGCCTTCACCCGGCGGGTGATCGCGCAGCGTGCCCTGGCGCTCGCCGTTGTCCTCACCATCACGCTGGCCACGGGGCTCGCGGCCTGGCGTTTCCTGCCCAAGCTCGAATATCTCCCCGAGGGCAACCGCAACCTGATGTTCGGCATCGTCATCCCGCCCCCCGGCTACAATCTCGCCACCACCACCGAGATCGCCAAGCGCATCGAGGACGAGATCCGCCCCCTCTGGAAGACCGTCTCGGGACCCGAGGACGAGGCCGGAAAGCCGCCCAAGATCGACCGCTTCTTCTTCGTCGCGACCCGCGCCCGCACCTTCCTGGGCGCGGCCACCGTCGATCCCACGCGCACCAAGGAGCTGGCGCCCATTCTGCGCAAGCCCGTCTTTGCCGAGCCCGGCACCTTCGCCATCTTGCGCCAGCCCTCGCTGTTCGGGCGCGGCATCGGCGGGGGAAAGAAGATCGAGCTCGACGTCTCCGGCGACGACCTCGGCACGGTGCTCGCCACGGCCCTCAAGACTGCCGAGCGCATTCAGCGCGTGCTGCCCCGCACGCAGGGCCACCAGTTCCGGCCCAAGCCCGGCCTCGAGCTCGGCGCGCCGGAGGTGCGCGTCATCCCGGACCGTCTGCGCCTCGCCGACAACGGCCTCACCGCCCGCGAGCTCGGCGAGATCATCGACACCTTCAATGACGGGCTGCGCGTTGCCGAGGTCACCGTCGGCAATGACCGTATCGATCTCATGTTGAAGGGCCGCACCGGGGCGGTCTCCAGCACCCAGGGCGTGGGCCATCTTCCCGTCGTCACGGCCTCGGGCGCGATTCTGCCGGTCTCCTCCGTGGCCGAGGTGCGGCTCACGGCCGGACCCGTGGAGATCCGCCATCGCGAGCGCGCCCGCACGGTGACGCTCCAGATCGTGCCCGCCCACACCATGGCGCTGCAGACGGCCATCGAGCGCATCCGCGCCGAGGTCATCGCCCCCATGAAGCGCGCGGGCCTTCCCCCCGGCGTGCGCCTGTCCCTCTCCGGCACGGCGGACAAGCTGACCCGCACGGCAAGAGCCATGCGCCGCGATCTCACCATCGCGCTGGTCATCGTCTATCTGGTGATGGCGATCCTGTTCGAGAGCTTCGTCTATCCGTTGATCATCCTGCTCTCGGTGCCGCTGGCCGCCGCCGGTGGCGTGGGCGGGCTCATTCTCCTGAACGCCTATATCTACCAGCCCCTCGACATGCTCACCATGCTGGGCTTCGTCATCCTGATCGGCATCGTGGTCAACAACGCCATCCTGCTCGTGCACCAGACGCTGTTCCATGTCCGCGACGACGGCATGCGCCCGGGCGCGGCCATCATAGAGGCGACCCGCAACCGCATCCGGCCGATTTTCATGTCCACCCTCACCTCGGTCTTCGGCATGCTGCCTCTGGTGCTCTTCCCCGGCGCCGGGTCCGAGCTCTATCGCGGCCTGGGCTCCGTCATCGTCGGCGGGCTGTCGCTCTCGGCGGTGCTCACCCTGGCCATCGTGCCCCCCATGCTCGCCCTCGTCCTTGCGCCCATGGAGAGGCGCCGCCGGCCTGCGGCCCCGCACAGGCGAGAGAAGGCCGGCGAGGAAGAGACGATCATCCCCGCCACCCCCCGCCGCGCCGCCGAATAGCGCCTCGCCTCGTGCCGTCGCGGATCGGAACCGCGCCGCTCTCGCCCCGCTTCCACGTTCGGAAACGATGGGACGATGCTGGGTCAGGCCGTCCTGGCAAAGTCCGCGATCGTCTCCCGCAATATGCGGACCATGGCGTCGATCTCATCCCGCTCGACGATGAGCGGCGGCGCGATCAGCCCCACGTCGCCCGTGAACTTGACATGCAGCCCGTTCCAGAAGAGCGCCTTCTGCAGCGCCGCGCCCCGCGCGCCCGGCACCGCGCCCGGCGCGATGTCGAAGCCGGCGAAAAGCCCAAAGCCGCGCACATCCGTCACAAGCTCCAGATCGCGCAGCGAGAACACCGCATCCAGGAAGTGCTCGGAGAGATCGGCCGCCCGCTCGAACAGCTTCTCCTTGCGGTAGATCTCGAGCGCCGCAAGCCCGGCCGCACAGGCCGCCGGATGCGCCGAATAGGTATAGCCATGGAAGAGCTCGATCGCCCCCTCCGGCGCTGCCTCGGTCACCGTCTCGTAGATGGAATCGCGCACCGCCACCGCACCCATGGGCTGGGCGCCATTGGTGAGCGCCTTGGCCATGGTGATCATGTCGGGCATGACACCGAACGCCTGGGCGGCGAACGGCGCACCAAGGCGCCCGAAACCGCAGATCACCTCGTCGAAGACCAGCAGGATGCCATGGGCATCGCAAATCTCGCGCAGCCGCTCCAGATAGCCCACTGGCGGCACCAGGCACCCCGTTGACCCGGCCACCGGCTCCACGAAACAGGCGGCGATGCTGTGCCCGCCATAGGTCTCGACGAGCCGCTGCAGATCATTGGCAAGCTCCACGCCCCCATGCGCGCCCTGCCCCCGGACAAAGCGGTTCTCCTCCAGCCAGGTGTGCCGCATGGCCGCCACATAGGGCATCAGGGTCGGGTAGGCGTCCCGGTTCTTCACCAGCCCCGCAAGCGAGGTGCCGCCGATATTCACCCCGTGATAGGCCCGCTCACGCGTGACGAACCGCACCCGCCCCTGCTCGCCCCGCGCCGTGTGATAGGCCATGGCGATCTTGATGGCCGTGTCCACCGCCTCCGAGCCCGAATTGGTGAAGAACACGTGGTTGAGATCGCCCGGCGTGAGTGCCGCCACCTGCCGGGCAAGCGCGAATCCGCCCGGATGGGCGAGCTGGAAGGGCGCGATATAGTCGTTCGTGGCAAGCTGCTCGCGCACCGCCTCGGCGATTTCCGCCCGGCCATGGCCGGCGGCAACGCAGAAGAGCCCCGAGCAGCCGTCCAGCAGCCTGCCGCCCCTGTGATCCCACAGATGCACCCCCTCGCTGCGCACCACGAGGCGGGGATCCTGCTTGAAATCCCGGTTGGCCGTGAAGGGCATCCAGTGCTCTTCGAGCGAGTTCACAGGCAGGGTCATCGAACTGTCCTCCTTCACGATGCGCGATCCCATCAGTGCTATCATTCGCAACGGACCGCTGCAAAGCGTTGCGACAGGCAAGGCGACAGGCAGAAAGAGGGAGCCGGAAATGCTCGTCGGCGTACCGAAGGAGATCAAGCCCCAGGAATACCGGGTCGGGCTCACACCCACCAATGTGCGGGAGATCACGGCGCACGGCCATCATGTTCTGGTCGAGCATGGCGCCGGCGCCGGCATCGGCATGCAGGACGAGGACTATCGCAAGGCCGGTGCCGAGATCGTCGCCGGACCCGCGGACATCTTCTCCCGCGCCGAGCTGATCGTGAAGGTGAAGGAGCCCCTCGCCGAGGAGCGCCGCCGCCTGCGCGAGGGGCAGGTGCTCTTCACCTATCTGCATCTGGCCGCCGATGCCGCGCTCACCCGCGAGCTCCTCGCAAGCGGCGCCACCTGCATCGCCTATGAGACCGTCACCTCGCCCACCGGCACCCTGCCCCTGCTCGCTCCCATGTCGGAGGTCGCCGGGCGCATGTCCGTCCAGGCCGGCGCCTATTTCCTGGAGAAGGCCCATGGCGGCCACGGCCTCCTGCTCGGCGGCGTGCCCGGAGTGGACCCCGGCAAGGTGGTGGTGATCGGCGGCGGCACCGTCGGCACCCATGCGGTCCACATCGCCCTCGGCATGGGCGCTGACGTCTGGGTGCTCGACCGCAATGTGGACCAGCTCCGCCGCCTCTGGCGCCAGTTCGGCCGCCCCCTCAACACGGTCTTCTCCACCCGCGACGCCATCGAGCGCCATGTCCGCGCCGCCGATCTCGTCATCTCCGGCGTGCTCATCCCCGGAGCCGCGGCACCGAAGCTGATCTCGCGCGCCCTCGTCTCGGAGATGAAAAGCGGCTCGGTGATCGTGGACGTGGCCATCGACCAGGGCGGCAGCACCGAGACCTCGCGCCCCACCACCCACGAGGCACCGACCTTTGTTGTGGATGGCGTCATCCACTATTGCGTCACCAACATGCCCGGCGCCGTGCCGAAGACGTCGACTCATGCCCTGAACAACGCAACCCTGCCCTTCGTTCTGGCCCTCGCCGATGAGGGCCTTGCCGGCGCCATGCGCCGCAACCCGCATCTGCGCGACGGCCTCAACATTCACAAGGGCCACGTCACCCACCCGGCGGTGGCCGGGAGCCTCGGCCTCGACTATGTGCCGCCCGACCAGGCCCTTGCCGAATGAGGCCCATGGTCCCATCCCGGCCGGGAAAGGCTTGGGGATTTCGCCTTGCAATCGCGCGCGGCCGCGAATAGCGATAGGTGCGGCGGGCGAACGGGCCGCACGCGGCATTCCAGGCGAACAGGACATATCCCATGAGCAAGGACACATTGGACGGCGCCCTCGAGCGCTGCATCGCGCTCAGCCAGTCGGATGCCGACACGGCGCGGGCCTTCTGCAACGCCATCGGCCTCGTGGGCCGCACCGCGCCCGAGGTGGCCCGCGCCATTCTGGCCGAGCTTCAGGACCAGCGCGCCTCCCTCAAGCTCATCGCCTCGGAGAATTACTGCTCCCTCGCCGTGCAGATGGCCATGGCCAACTGGCTCACCGACAAATATGCCGAGGGCGCACCCCATGCCCGCTTCTATGCCGGCTGCGACAATGTCGATGCCATTGAGGCCCGCGCCGTCGCGCTTCTCAAGGAGATCTTCGGCTGCGAGCATGCCTATGTGCAGCCCCATAGCGGCATCGACGCCAATCTGGTCGCCTTCTCCACCATTCTCGCCGTCCATGCGGAAACGCCCGTGCTCGCCGATCTCGGCGTCATGAACAAGAAGGGCCAGATCGTCACCAAGCGCCTCGGCAATCTGCCGCGCGAGGACTGGAACCGCCTGCGCGCCGCCTGGAGCGGGCAGAGGATGCTGGCCATGGACTTCTCCGCCGGCGGTCATCTCACCCATGGCTATCGCCAGAACATTTCCGCGCGCCTCTTCGACGTCCATTCCTATTCCGTGGATCGAGAGACCAGCCTGCTCGACTACGACTCCATCGAGCGGCAGGCCCTCGAGATTCGCCCGCTGATCCTGCTCGCCGGCTACAGCGCCTATCCCCGCAAGATCGATTTTGCGCGCCTGCGCGAGATCGCCGACAAGGCAGGCGCCGTTCTGATGGTGGACATGGCCCATTTCGCGGGCCTCGTCGCCGGTGGTGTGTTCGGCGACAAATCCTCGCCCTTCAATCCCGTGGGCCACGCTCAGATCGTCACCTCCACCACCCACAAGACCCTGCGCGGCCCGCGCGGCGGCATCGTGCTCACCACCAGGGACTATGCCACCCAGGTGGACAAGGGCTGCCCCATGCTGCTCGGCGGCCCCCTGCCGCACATCATGGCGGCCAAGGCGGTGGCGTTCGAGGAGGCGCGCCGGCCGGCATTTCGCGACTATGCCCGCCGCATCGTCGAGAACGCCCAGGCGCTCGCCGAGCAGCTCATGGCCCGCGGCGCGCATGTGCTCTCCGGCGGCACCGACAATCATCTGGTTCTGGTGGATGTGCGGCCCTTCGGCGTGACCGGGTTCCAGGCGGAGGAGGCCCTGCGCTCGGTGGGCGTCACCCTCAACCGCAACGCCATCCCCTATGACGAGGAGAGCCCGCTGATCACCTCGGGCCTTCGCCTGGGCACGCCGGCCCTCACCACACGCGGCCTCGGGCCGGACGAGATGCGCGAGATTGCGAACATCATCGCCGACGTCCTCGAGGCGACGGAGCCCGGAGAGACCAAGCGCGCCCACAGCCTTGCCGATGCGGTGCGCGAGAGGGCGACAGGCCGCGTGCGCGACCTCCTTGCCTCCTTCCCCCTCTATCCCGAGCTCGATGCCCTTCTCGGCACCGCGGGCGAGACGGACGGCCTCGCCGTCGCCTGAGCGGCCCATACGGCCTCGAACGCAGGACGCCTGCGCCACCCGTCATCGAAACCGGGGCGGGCTATTGCGCGAAACAGCAGCACTTGAATGTCCTTCCTGCCCGGGGCGGGTCCCGTCGCGGTGCCAGCGACGAGACCATTGAACCGTTCTCGCCTCCGGAGCGACCAACTCCCAGAACGCCGTCATATGGCTGGGTACCAACCCGACTGTTGGCGATCAGGGAGAGAAACAATGTCAAGGACAACCGGGAAAACCCTTCTTGCAGGCACCGCCATCGCTCTGGCAACCGCTCTGGCCAGCCCGCAAGCCGCCCTGGCCAAGGCCAGGCTGAAATCCATGTCGATCAAGATGGACGCCGGCATCACTTTCATCGACGTCATCTCGGAGGACCGGAAACGATACACCAAGATCAAGACCCAAGCCTTTCCCGTCTGGACGAAGCTCAAGGTCGACACCAGATGGCCCGGCTATGTCGAGCATGTGGGCGTTGTTCTGGGTATATGTAGCTCGTCGCGTGGTGGTGAGAGCTGCAAGACACTGCCCCTGATCTTCATCGGGTATGGCAATGGGCGGGATTACGCTGCAGAGTTAAACCTCGAAATCCCCACGAGCGTGATCCCAGCATCCACACCCGATTACACCACCCTGCCATCGCGCGAGAAGATCATCAGACGCTGCAACCAGGAACTCGAGGCCAACGGCCCCGGGAAGGCGTTCGGCTTTCAGCAGACGTTTTGGGCGACATTCATCGCCAACACGGCAAAAGCGGTCCTCAAGAAAAACATGATTGTCGAAAGCCTCGGCCCCGGCCCGCACACGCGCTATCTCGAGCCGGTGGACCATACCCGGAAAACGACGTTTGCCGTCTATGTCCGCTGCCTTCCCTTCACCCCTGAGGTCGAGACGGTCGGCGGCCTGACGACGGGCCCGAAGCCCACCCATGGAAAGAGCAAGCCGGCATTGTCGGGCCGCCCATCGCGCACCCTCTCTCTTGATGCCGGCAAGCGGACGCACCCGTCACCCCGCCCCCGCCCGAAATGCCGCATCGTCACCGAGAAGACGTGCAAGCGCGTGCCGAAGCGCACGTGCCGAACGACCTATGAAACGCAATGCCGGCGCGTGACGAGCCAAAGCTGCCGGACCGTATCCACGAGAGACTGCAAGACCATTCGCGAGCGGGTGTGCCGCGCAGCGCAAGTCCCGTCGGGCAGCGCACCGGGCCGCATCGCCCGCACTCCGGGTGGCCCGAGCTGCACCGTCCGCACCCGGCGCATCTGCCGGCCGGTCGCAAAGCGCCTGTGCACGCCCAAAACGACGCAAAAATGCACCCGCGTGCCCCGCCGCCAATGCCGCACGCAATACGAGACCAAATGCAGCATAAGCCGCAAGCGCGTCTGCAGCAGGTGAGTGGCAAAGCGCTCCGGCGCCGGAGTCCGAGCCCGAACAGGCTGCGCAACGCTCGACCGCCGGGCGTTCGGACCCGATGCGCCGGAGCCCCTACTCCGCGGCGAAGGCCCGAGACGGCCGCGCCGCGGACTCCGCCATCTCCATGGCCTCGATGAGAACCTCCGGCCCCGCGCCCTCGCGATGGGCATTCTCGCTGAGATGGCGCCGGAAGGCCCGCGCCCCCGGCCGGCCATGATAGAGCCCGAGCACATGCCGCGTGATCTGATGGAGCCGCACCCCCCTGGCGCGCTCCGCATCGATATAGGCCGCGAGGCGCTGGACCACGTCGCGCCGGGTCAGTGCCGCACCCGCCTCGCCGAAGATGCGCGCGTCCGCCTCTGCGAGCAGCCAGGGGTTGTGATAGGCGGCCCGGCCGAGCATCACCCCATCCACCGCACCCAGATGCGCGCGCGCCTCGTCCAGGCTCTCGATGCCGCCATTGAGCACGATGGTGAGCTCCGGAAAGGTCCGTTTGAGCCAGTGCACCCGCTCATGGTCGAGGGGCGGGGCGGTGCGGTTCTCCTTGGGGCTGAGCCCTTGCAGCCAGGCCTTGCGGGCATGCACGATGAAGAGCCGGCACCCCGCCTCGGCCACCCGCTCCACGAACCGCGCCAGATGCTCCGAGCTGTCGAGATCGTCGATGCCGATCCGGCATTTGACGCTGACCAGCACATGCGCCGGCACGGCGTCGATCATGGCCGCGACCCCGCGCGCCACCGTCTTCGGCTCGGCCATCAGCGCCGCGCCGAACCGGCCCCTTTGCACCCGGTCCGACGGGCAGCCCACATTGAGATTGATCTCGTCATAGCCGAAGGAGGCGCCAATCCGCGCCGCCTCGGCCAGCGCGCGCGCATCCGAGCCGCCAATCTGCAAGGCCACCGGATTCTGCCCCGGCGGCAAGGCGAGCAGCCGCTCCCGATCGCCATGCAGAATGGCCCCGGTGGTCTCCATCTCCGTATAGAGCAGCGTGCGGCGCGTCAGCATGCGGTGGAAGGTGCGGCAATGCCGGTCCGTCCACTCCATCATCGGCGCAACGCAAAGCCTGTGATGCGATCGGATCATGGCGCCTTCATATGCACTGGCGAAGCCGCCCCGACAAGCCGGTTGCAGCGCAAAAGCGCGGCTCATGCATCCGGCCCCTCGCCGGAGCAGCGATTTTCCTCTGCCCCCTCCCGGTGTCGTGGCAGAGGCTCCGGCAAACATGTGATATCCTGCCCCGCCATCCATCGAAGCCGCCGCAAACGATTGCCATGCTGAAATTCCTTGCCGGCCTCGTCCTCGGCCTTGCCGCCGCCTATGCCCATGTCGCCTGGGGCCCATCCGGCCTGTCGATCTTCGAGATCCCGGACCGCCTCAGGGGCAATCTCATCTCGTCGGCCACCGAGTCCGTGCTCTACGATCTCGACCAGCCCCTCGAGAAGCGCCAGCGCGCCCTCGAGGTCCTGTTTCAGAACCGCCCCGCCTTTGCCGCCAGGGTGGACAGCGAATTCGGCAATGCGTTCCTGCGCAATCTCTATCGCCGCCGTGCCCTGCGCGAGGCCCGCGAGCTCCGCCTGGGCTGGCGCGCCTTCGACGAGGCCCTCGCCAAGCCCGCCCTGCGCGCGGCTCTCGAGCGCAAGCATGGAACGGCCGACACCAGCGCCCTCAAGCGCGCCATGCTCATGCAGGCCTTCCGCAGAAAGCCCTTTCTCGTCCAGTGGGTGGCGCGCAATGTGGGACCCGTGCGCGAGGAGGCCCTGCTGGACATGCTGACCCGGCTCAGCCGGCAAGAGGCCCCCGCCCGCTGAGCCCCATCCCTCGCGCCATCAGGTATTCATGGAGTCGAAGAACTCGTCATTGTTCTTGGTCTGCCGGAGCTTGTCGAGCAGGAACTCGATGGCATCCATGGTCCCCATGGGATTGAGGATGCGGCGCAGCACATACATCTTGCGCAGCCGGTCCGCCGGCACCAGAAGCTCTTCCTTGCGGGTGCCGGACCGGGCAATGTCGATCGCCGGGAAGACCCGCTTGTCCGCCACCTTGCGGTCGAGCACCACCTCCGAGTTGCCCGTGCCCTTGAACTCCTCGAAGATCACCTCGTCCATGCGGCTGCCGGTGTCGATCAGCGCCGTTGCGATGATGGTGAGCGAGCCGCCCTCCTCGATGTTCCGCGCCGCGCCGAAGAACCGCTTCGGCCGTTGCAGGGCGTTGGAATCGACGCCGCCCGTCAGCACCTTGCCCGAGGACGGCACCACCGTGTTGTAGGCGCGCCCGAGCCGGGTGATCGAGTCGAGCAGAATGACCACGTCGCGCTTGTGCTCCACCAGCCGTTTGGCCTTCTCGATCACCATCTCCGAGACCTGCACATGGCGCGTCGGCGGCTCGTCGAAGGTGGAGGAGACCACCTCGCCCTTCACCGAGCGCTGCATGTCCGTCACCTCCTCCGGCCGCTCGTCGATCAGCAGCACGATGAGATAGCACTCGGGATGGTTGGTGGTGATGGAATGGGCGATGTTCTGCAGGAGCACGGTCTTGCCCGTGCGCGGCGGCGCGACGATGAGGCCGCGCTGGCCCTTGCCCAAGGGCGCGACGATGTCGATCACCCGCGCGCTCAGATCCTTGATGGTCGGATCCTCGACCTCGAGCTTGAGCCACTCGTCCGGATAGAGCGGCGTGAGATTGTCGAAATGGATCTTGTGGCGAACCGCCTCCGGCTCGTCGAAATTGATCCGATTGACCTTGAGAAGCGCGAAATAGCGCTCGCCCTCCTTGGGGCTGCGGATCTGGCCTTCCACCGTGTCGCCCGTGCGCAGGCCGAAACGGCGGATCTGGCTCGGACTCACATAGATGTCGTCGGGACCGGGCAGATAGTTGGCATCCGGCGAGCGCAGAAAGCCGAACCCGTCCTGGAGCACCTCCACGACGCCGGTGCCCGTGATCTCGATCTCACGGGCGGCGAGCTGCTTGAGGATGGCAAACATGAGCTCCTGTTTGCGCATCGCGCTCGCATTCTCGACCTCGACCTCCTCCGCGAAGCTGAGGAGCTCCGTCGG
>JALUTE010000307.1 GCA_027058255.1 Methyloligella sp.
CGATGTCCTCGTCCGAGAGCCCGCCCGAGGCCTGGATGCGGATCGACTGCTCCTTGCCGGTGGCCTTGTCCTTCGCCGACACGTGGACAATGCCGTTGGCGTCGATGTCGAAGGTGACCTCGATCTGCGGCACGCCCCGCGGCGCGGGCGGAATGTCGGTCAGGTCGAACTGGCCGAGCAGCTTGTTGTCGGCCGCCATCTCGCGCTCGCCCTGGAAGACGCGGATGGTGACCGCGCTCTGATTGTCCTCGGCGGTCGAGAACACCTGGCTCTTCTTGGTCGGAATGGTGGTGTTGCGGTCGATGAGACGGGTGAACACGCCGCCCAGCGTCTCGATGCCGAGCGAGAGGGGCGTGACGTCGAGCAGCAGAACGTCCTTGACATCGCCCTGCAGCACGCCGGCCTGGATCGCGGCGCCCATGGCCACCACCTCGTCCGGATTGACGCCCTTGTGGGGCTCCTTGCCGAAGAAGGTCTTCACCGTCTCCATGACCTTGGGCATGCGCGTCATGCCGCCGACGAGAATGACCTCGTCGACCTCGCCGGCCTGCAGGCCCGCATCCTCGAGCGCCGCCTTGCACGGCCCCATGGTGCGCTGGATGAGATCGTCCACCAGGCTCTCCAGCTTGGCGCGGGTGAGCTTCATGGTCAGGTGCTTCGGCCCCGACTGGTCGGCCGTGATGAAGGGCAGGTTGATCTCGGTCTGCTGGGCGGAGGAGAGCTCGATCTTGGCCTTCTCCGCCGCCTCCTTCAGGCGCTGCAACGCCAGCCGGTCGCCGCGCAGGTCGATGCCGTTGTCCTTCTTGAACTCGTCGGCGAGATAGTCGACGAGGCGCATGTCGAAGTCCTCGCCGCCGAGGAAGGTGTCGCCATTGGTGGATTTGACCTCGAACACGCCGTCGCCGATCTCGAGAATCGAGATGTCGAAGGTGCCGCCGCCGAGATCATAGACGGCAATGGTCTTGCCCTCGCGCTTGTCCAGGCCATAGGCGAGGGCCGCCGCCGTGGGCTCGTTGATGATGCGCAGGACCTCGAGCCCCGCGATCTTGCCCGCATCCTTGGTCGCCTGGCGCTGGGCGTCGTTGAAATAGGCCGGAACGGTGATGACCGCCTGCGTCACCGTCTCGCCGAGATAGGCCTCGGCGGTCTCCTTCATCTTCTGCAGGATGAAGGCGGAGATCTGCGACGGCGAATAGGCCTTGCCCTGGGCCTCGACCCAGGCATCGCCGTTTTCCGCCTTGATGATCTTGTAGGGAACGAGCTTCTTGTCCTTCTCCACCATCGGATCGTCATAGCGCCGGCCGATCAGGCGCTTGATGGCGAAGAGGGTGTTCTCCGGATTGGTCACCGCCTGGCGCTTGGCGGGAAGGCCGACGAGGCGCTCGCCCTCGTCCGTGAAGGCCACCATGGAGGGCGTGGTGCGCGCGCCCTCGGCGTTCTCGATCACCTTCGGGTCCTTGCCCTCCATGACCGCGACACACGAGTTCGTCGTGCCGAGGTCGATCCCGATGACTTTCGACATGGTCTTTCGTCCTTTCTCTGCGGCAGGCCGTCCGAGCCCTCACTGGCACCCGGTCTGGCCCCAAGCCTCGTTTCATCCATCAAAATTGTGGCGATATCCCCGGCAGCTCCAGCCCCGCGGGCCCGCGCCACGCTTACGAACGAGAAGCCGGCATGGGGAACGGCCCCCTTGACGGTGGGTCGACAATGGTTGTGACGATATATAGGGGGCGGCCTTCGGGCCTGCAACGGTGGGATGGCGGGTGCATCCTCGAATCGCGCCAATGCACGCACCATCTGTCACGATGTGGGGCACGCGGCTGAGCAGGAGGTTGCGAAAGGGCAATGATCGAAGGGTTCCGCCATTTGCCGGGGCATCTCGACCGGCCGGCGCAGGAGGCATTGCTGGCCGCGATTCGCGCCGTGCTCGCCGAGGCCCCGCTCTTCGTGCCGACCATGCCGCGCTCGGGCCGGCCCTTCTCGGTGCAGATGAGCAATTGCGGTCCCCTGGGCTGGGTGTCGGACAAGGCGCGCGGTTACCGCTACGAGGCATGCCACCCGGTCACGGGCCAGCCCTGGCCGGCCATGCCCGAGATGGTGACGGCCCTCTGGTGGGCGCTTGCGGGCTATGGGGCCCCGCCCGAGGCCTGTCTCATCAACTATTACGCGCCCGGCGCACGCCTCGGCTCGCATCGCGACGAGGATGAGGCGGACATGGCGGCCCCGCTTCTCTCGATCTCGCTCGGCGACGAGGCGGTGTTCCACATCGGCGGCCGCAAGCGGAGCGATGCCAAGACGCGCCTGACGCTCGCATCGGGAGACATTGCGATTCTCGCCGGTCCGGCACGCCTTGCCTATCACGGGATCGACCGCATCCGGCCCGGCACGTCGGACCTCATCGCGGAAGGCGGGCGGTTCAATCTGACGCTTCGTCGGGTCACGCAACCCGCGCCTTGCGATCCTCAGGCGGGGTGATTCTCGGAGGAGCCGAAACGTTGTGCGATCCGCCACGAGGCGAAAATGCACAGCAGGAGTCCGTAGAGCGAGATCAGCGCAAGCGCGACCTCGGTCACCCGTCCGGCCAGGCCGTAGCGAATCGTCTCGAGAAGAATGAGCTCGAGTCCGAGAACGGCGCAGCCGACGAGCAACTGCAAGGCCAGGCCCTCCGGCCTCTCCATCATCACCAGGTGCCAGACGACGATCGCAACCGCCAGAACGACAAGCATGCTGCCGTTCTCGTAAAGCGAATTCTCGCGATAGGTCGCCAGCGCAGGTTCCATCGACCGTGCCCACCCGTCGAGCGCGATATAGGTGAAGGCGGCCAGGCTCCACGCGATGCATCGCTGAAAACGTTCCATGACGACCCCCGGCCGGCTGCCACGCCGTTGGCGCGCCCGCGGCCCCCGCATCCTCGCCCGCGCGGCGCCGCGAACGTCGTAGTGGTGTGAGATCGAGTCTCGCACAGACATGTAACCATTCGATGACCGCAAGCAGCGCGCGAGACGCGCGGCGGGGGCAACGCCAAACGCCGTCAAGCAGAACGGGCGGGCGCGGGGGGAGAGAAAAACACTTGTTTGTGACACGATATTCATTAAGGTTGACAAATCGTGAATAACCCGTCATGGTAGAAAAAACACGTCACAAGGTAGGCGTTCTGGCGGCACAAGTGGGGAAGTACGCCTATGTGTTACGGTGTTCTGCGCAAGCGACCTTGTCTATTGTTTCAAAACGGGATTCCCAAGCATCACTCCTCTAAAGGCAACTGCAAGGGCCGCGTAGGGCTGCAAGCGCCGGCGCTGCGCACCTCTCCCGGCCACGCTCTCTCGGTCGCTGGCACCGGCACCTCGCCTCGCCCGCACGCACGCGGCGGCGCGGCCGGTCGAGCCGGCACGGGCATGCGCGTGAGACCGCGCATTGCCGCCTTTGCCCCTCTCCCCGACCGTTTCGCCCTCCCCGACAGGAGCCGCTCGGCCCCGACGCCCCCGCGGGATCCGACCCTGTTCGCGGGCACGGGTGCGTGGTCTGCATCTGCGGCGGACCGCGGCGCCCCCGCCCCGGGCGTCGCGGCCTAGGCGCATCTTTCGCGTTTTCGGCCACCTGCGTTCCACCCGACC
>JALUTE010000308.1 GCA_027058255.1 Methyloligella sp.
ACCCTCTCGGGCGAGCGCCGCGCGAAGGCGGGCGCGCATGTCCGGCTCGGCGAGGAGAAAGGCCACGGCATCGAGCCGCACGTTGATGGCTGCCGGGTCGGTGAGGGGCGATGCAAGCCGGCTTGCAAGCTCGCGCGCGCCGGCGCCCGTGACGGTGCGGTCCATGGCATGGAGCAGGCTGCCGCGCCGCTCGCCCGAGAGGGTGCGCGTGAGCTCCAGATTGGCGCGCGTGGCGGCGTCGATGCCAAGGGTTGTGCCCGGGTCCGAGCGCTGGGGCGGGCGCAGGGCCGGCCGCCGCCCCACCTGGGTGAGGGCGATATATTTGAGCAGCGCGCCGCAGGCCGCGAGCTCCGGGCGGGTGAACTGGCCATAGGCCGCCAGGTCCGCCACGCCTAACTGCGCCTCGAGGTCGCGCTTGCCCGCCCGCGAGTCGAAATAGGCCGCCGGCACCGGCGTGAGCGCCGCGCCGCACGCCTCCACCATCTGCCGCAGCGCCGCATCCTCCATCAGGCTGTCGGCGGCGATCACCTCGCTCGGGGAGAGCTTGGCAAGCTCGCCCGCAAGCTCGCCCGCCGCCAGCGAGGCGACGAGAAAGGCGCCCGTGGAGATGTCGGCGGAGGCGAGCGCCCAGTCGCCGCTCTCGGCGCCCGCTTTGGACCCGCCGGCCGTGGCCCCGCCTTTCGCGCCGCGCCCGGCCGGGGCGCGGAAAAGGGCGGTCAGATAGTTGTTGGCGCCCGCATCGAGCAGGCTGTCCTCGGTGAGCGTGCCGGGGGTCACGAGCCGGATCACGTCTCGGCGCACCACCGCCTTGGAGCCCCGCTTTTTCGCCTCGGCCGGGTCCTCGAGCTGCTCGCACACCGCGACGCGGAAGCCGCGTGCGATGAGCTTCTGCAGATACTCGTCCGCCCGCGCGACCGGCACGCCGCACATGGGGATGTCCTCGCCCATATGCTTGCCGCGCTTGGTGAGATGGATGCCGAGCGCCCGCGAGGCGGCCACCGCGTCCTCAAAGAAAAGCTCGAAAAAGTCGCCCATGCGATAGAACAGCAGGCAGTCCGGATTCGCCGCCTTGATCTCGATATATTGGGCCATGACGGGCGTGACGCCCTTGGGCGGGCCCGCTTTCGCGCCCCTGCTGCCGCTGCGCCCGTCCCCGGCCTTGCGCGCGCCGGCCTGCCCGGCCTGCGCCTGCCCGGTGCCGCCCTCTCCGCCTGCCTGTCCTGCACGCCTGCCCGCCCGCGCCATGGCTCGCCGCCCCTCGCCGTCCCTGTTGTCCCGCCGCATGCCGCGGTCTATGGTGCCATTCCGGATGCCGCTTTCGACAGGGCCCCGACATAGCCCAAGTTCGGGCCTCTCTCCATCCCCAAGCAGACAGTCCTCAAGCAACGGTGCGAGCCCTTTCCATGGCCAACAAACCGGACAAGGCGAATTTCACGGATCAGGAGGCCCTGCATTTCCATGCCATGGGCAAGCCTGGAAAGCTCGAGATCCATGCCACCAAGCCCATGGCGACTCAGCGCGACCTCTCGCTGGCCTACTCGCCCGGCGTCGCCGTGCCCGTGCGCGCCATCGCCGACGATCCGGCGCTGGCCTACGACTATACGAGCAAGGGCAACATGGTGGCTGTCGTCTCCAATGGCAGCGCCATTCTCGGCCTCGGCAATCTCGGCGCCCTGGCCTCCAAGCCGGTGATGGAGGGCAAGGCGGTGCTCTTCAAGCGCTTTGCCGACGTGGACGCCATCGACCTCGAGATCGACAGCGAGGATGCCGACGCCATCATCAATTGCGTGCGCTATCTCGGCCCCGCCTTCGGCGGCATCAATCTGGAGGACATCAAGGCGCCGGACTGCTTCATCATCGAGAGCCGCCTGCGCGAGCTGATGGACATCCCCGTCTTCCACGACGATCAGCACGGCACGGCCATCATCGCCTCGGCCGGCCTCATCAATGCATGCGACCTGACGGGGCGGGAGCTCAGAGACATCAGGATCGTCGTCAACGGCGCGGGCGCGGCCGGCATCGCTTGCCTGGAGCTGTTGAAATATATGGGCCTGCCCAATGACAACGCGATCCTGTGCGACAGCCGCGGCGTCATCTACAAGGGCCGCGAGGAGGGCATGAACCAGTGGAAGTCCGCCCATGCGGTGGACACCAGGGCGCGCACCCTGGAGGAGGCCATAGAGGGGGCGGACGTGTTCTTCGGCCTGTCCGCGCCGGGCGCGCTCACCCCCGAGATGGTCGCGAAAATGGCGGACAAGCCCATCATCTTCGCCATGGCCAATCCGGAGCCGGAGATCCGCCCCGAGGTGGTGGCGACGGTGCGCGACGATGCCATCATGGCGACCGGGCGTTCGGACTATCCCAACCAGGTCAACAATGTGCTCGGCTTTCCCTACATCTTCCGCGGCGCGCTGGACGTGCAGGCGCGCACCATCAACGAGGCGATGAAGGTGGCCGCGGCCCGGGCGCTCGCCGAGCTCGCCCGCGCGGACGTGCCCGACGACGTGGCGGCCGCCTATCGCGGCCAGCGCCTGCGCTACGGGCCGGACTACATCATCCCCGCGCCGTTCGACCCCCGGCTCATCAGCCACATTCCCCCCGCGGTCGCCCAGGCCGCCATGGACACCGGCGTTGCCCGGCGCACCATTGTCGATCTCGGCGCCTATGCCTCCCATCTCTCGGCCCGGCTCGACCCTGTGGCCGGGTGGCTGCACACGATCTTCGAGAAGGTGAAGAGCGAGCCCAAGCGCGTGGTGTTCGCGGAAGGCGAGCAGGAGCAGGTCGTGCGCGCCGCCAATGCCTTCGTCAATCACGGCCTGGGCCAGCCGGTGCTCATCGGCCGCGACCGGCTGATCCTGGAGGCCTTCAAGAGCACGGGCGTGCGCAAGACGGACATGTTCGAGATTCACAATGCGCGGCTCTCCGAGCGCGCCGGGGAGTATGCCGACTTCCTCTTTGCGCGCCTGCAGCGCAAGGGCTATCTGCATCGCGACTGCCTGCGCTTGGTCAACACCGACCGCAACATCTTCGGCGCCTGCATGGTGGCCATGGGTCATGCCGACGCCATGGTGACCGGCGTCACGCGCAACTGGTCCATCGCCTTCGACGACGTGCGCCGCGTGCTCGACCCGCGCCCCGGCCACAGGGTGATCGCGGTCTCCCTCGCCATCTGCCGCGGCCGCACGGTCCTGGTGGCGGACACCGGCGTTCACGAGATGCCGAATGCCGAGGAGCTCGCCGACATTGCCGAGGAGGCGGCCATGGTGGCCCGGCGCCTGGGCTATGAGCCGCGCGTGGCGATGCTGGCCTTCTCCACCTTCGGCCATCCCTCGGGCGAGCGTGCCGATACGGTGCGCGAGGCGGTGGAGATCCTGGACGAGCGCGGCGTCGACTTCGAGTATGACGGCGAGATGGCCGCGGACATCGCGCTCAACAAGGAGCTGATGGAGGCCTATCCCTTCTGCCGGCTCTCCGATGCCGCCAATGTGCTGATCATGCCGGCCTCCCACTCCGCCAGCATCTCCACCAAGATGCTCCAGCAGCTCGGCGGCTCCATGGTCATCGGCCCGCTGCTCGTCGGGCTCTCGCGCTCGGTGCAGATC
>JALUTE010000309.1:0-952 GCA_027058255.1 Methyloligella sp.
CACCCTCGCCTATGGCACGGCCTACAAATGGCCGGGCGGCACGGCGCCGACCCTCTCAACGGCCGCCAATGCCGTCGATATCCTCACCTTCGTCGCGCGCTCCGGCGTCATGTACGGCGTAGCACAGAAGGGCTTCGCGTGATGCTGGTCGCGCCACACGGCTTCTGGGGGGCAGGAGGTGGGAACGACTCCTATACCAAGCTGCTCCTGCATATGAATGGGGCGAACGGGTCTGTCGCCGTTCCCGATGACTCTGGAAGTGCGCATGTGCTGACTGTGAATGGCAACGCCCAGATCAGCACGGCGAAGAGCAAGTTCGGGGGGGCGAGCGGATATTTTGATGGTTCAGGCGATTATCTCGAGAGGGCGAACCATGCCGACTTCCAGTTCGGCTCCGGTGATTTCACTATCGACTTCTGGATTTATCCACTCGCGACTGCCGCTTACAACGGAGTCGTGACATTTTGGCACCCAAATGCAAATAATGGCGATTGGCGACTATATCTCCTCTCTGGAAGTATTGTGTTCGACATTTACGACGAGGGGAATGGAGGCAAGAATATATCGGCAGCCCTCTCAACCAACGTGTGGACGCATGTCGCAGCCGTGAAGGATGGTTCGCTCATGCGTCTGTTCATCAATGGGACGCTACAAGCATCGGTTGCCCCGACGTCATCTTGGAACCTGAACTCGACCTCTTCCGTGCTCAGAGTTGCGGCTGTCTATGTGTTAGGGATGGATTACTTCAACGGCTACCTCGATGAGGTTCGCATCTCAAAGGGCATAGCGCGCTGGACCAGCGATTTTATGCCGCCAAATCAAGAGTATTACTAGGGGAATATGGCTCGGCACCGGGGCGCCTTCATCGGCCCGCTGCTCATCGAGATCGAGCGCAGGCGCGACCCGCGCCACCGCATCTGCCGGCTGACCGCGCCGCTGGTCTACCGCACGG
>JALUTE010000309.1:962-3600 GCA_027058255.1 Methyloligella sp.
CCATGTGGGCGGCGGTGCGCGCCGGCGGCTGGCGGGCATGGAGGGACTACATGACGACCAAGCTCTCACGCGAGATGATTGCGGCGATCGCGCCGCCGCCGGACGGGATCAGACGCCCCGTGAGGCGCGCCATCTGGGATGGCTATATGCGCGTGCTCACGGGGCGCGAGGGCATGCAGCTCCTGCGCGAGGCGGGCATCCTGGAGAGCCGCCAACGGCTGGCGCACTTCCTCGCGCAGATCATGCATGAGAGCGGCAGGCTCACGATCCGCGAGGAGAATTTGCGCTACACGAGCGTCAGGGCGGTGCGGGGGGCTTGGCCATCGCGGGCTGCCAAGCACTCGGTGGAGTGGATCAAGGCTCACCTCCTGCGCGAGCCCAAGGCGCTCGGCGAGTGGGCCTATGGCGGGCGGATGGGCAATAATGAGCCCGGCGACGGCTACCGCTATCGCGGGAGGGGGCTGATCCAGACGACCGGCAAGGACGCCTATCGCGCCCTCGGCGAGAAGCTCGGCCTGCCCCTCGTCGAGAAGCCCGAGCTTCTGGGGCGCCCCATCAACGCGCTCAAGGCCGCGCTCTGGGAGTGGGGCGAGATCGGCGGCAACGCCCTCGCCGACGAGGACAATATCGCGGGCATATCGCGCGCCATCAATCGTGGCAACGCCCGCTCGCCCTATCCCGCCAATGGCGAGGCCGACCGGATCGCGCTCTACAAGCGCGCGCGCACCGTCCTCGTGCAGACCCGGCTCCGCGAGCTGGGCTACCCTGTCGGCGCCGTCGATGGCGTGGCGGGGCATCAGACCGAGATGGCGGTGATCGAGTTCCAGAAGACCGCGGGCCTCGCCACGGACGGCAAGGTCGGCCCCGCGACGCTGGAAGCCCTCGAAAGCGATGACGCGCCGCCCAAGCCGGTCTCCGAGCAGCGCGCCGAGGCCAAGCCAGCCGATCTCGCCAAGGCCGGATCGAAGACCGTCAAGGCCGCCGAGGGGGCGGAGGTCGGCGGCGCCGTGGCCACCGGCGCGGGGGCGCTCGCGGTGCTCAAGGGAATGAGCGAGACCATATCGGCGTGGCGGCCGCACATCGAGACCGTGCAGAGCGCCGTGCAGTATCTCGGCCAGCACCTCGGTTTCGTTGCCCTCGTTGTCGGCGGGGCGGCCCTCTGGTGGTGGGCGCGCCGGATCAAATGGCGCCGGGTGCTGGATCATCGCCTCGGCCTGCATCTGGGGCGGTAGGGCTCATTTAGCCGCAAAATCGACATTTTCACGGCAAAACGGGCTAATGCGTTGCAGATCAATGCATTACGGTTATCTGCATATCCAGATATGCGGTCAATCGCGCGCATTGTGCATCGGCGCGACATCCTTGCACATCGGAGACCCGACATGCTCACCGCAGCGACATTTCTCGCCTTCGCGCGGGGCGTCGGCGCATGGCTGATCGGCCCCGTGGGCCGCTACATGCTCGGAGCCGGGGCGCTGGTCGCCATCTGGCTCATCTGGCTCTCGGCGCATGACGCGAAGGTCATCGCCCGCCACGAGGCGGAGGCCCGCGCCCGCGCGACCACCATCCGCACGAAAATCATCCGCTCGGCCCGCGAGGCCGAGACCGAGTCCATGGAGGCATTCGAGGCCAATGCGGAAAAGATCGACACTGCTGCCGGTGCTGCTCGCGCTGCTGGCAGCGATTTTGACGAGTGGCTGCGCCAGCTCCGCCGCATCCGTTAGCCCCATCGTCACGGCCTACTACCCGCCCGTGCCGTCGCGCTTCCGGCGCTGCTTCTCCAAGCTCCCGGCCATCCCGAAGGACGGCCCGAAATCGCCGGAGGAGCGCCTGGCCTATGTCATGCGCCTCGTGATCGACGCGCGGTCGGATGCGGCGCGCAAGGGCGCCTGCGGGCGGGCGCTCACGCGCTGGTATGACGGGCTGCGGGCGGCCCACCGGCGAGCGGCGAAGGGGTGATGGAGGCCATGATGCAGGATGAGGCCCGGCATGGAGATGAATGGCTGGATGCCATCGAGCGACATCTGGCGATGGCTCCTCGGAGTCGAGGGGCGTCTGGTCCGGCTCGAGGAGCGGGGTGCCCGAATGGAGCAGTCCCTCATCCGCATCGAGAGCCGCCTCGCGGAGGCGGGGGCGGCAAAGCAGACCGCCAATGGCACGCGCATCCTCTCGCGCCTCGGCCAGCTCATCCTCTGGCTGCGGGTGAGCGCGGTGCTCGCCATCGTGGCGGCGCTGGCGGCCGGGATCGTGTCGCCCGAGGCGGGCAAGGCCATCATCGCAGCCCTGCCACATCTAGTGCCATGACCGCCCGCCAGATCGAGAGGTGGGCCTGGGTGCTCGCCGGCGTCCTCGCTGTCATCGCGGCGCTGCGCCTCGTGGCGGGGATATAATCGCCAAAACAAAGCCCCCGGCGGGTGACCGGGGGCTGTCAATGAGGCCCGGCGCGGTGGCCGGGGTGATGCTAGCTGATGGACCTGATCAACGGTTACATGTTCAGCTTCGATGAGGCCCGGCGCTAGCCGGGATGCAATGACATTAACGGCCGGGAGCCGCCGCGTCAATGCCGGCCGCCCATCGCACGGGCGGCGTTCGCCGCGTGCTGGCGCGCATCCAGCGCCAGCCGATGAGGATGACAGCG
>JALUTE010000310.1 GCA_027058255.1 Methyloligella sp.
TGTGCCTCCTCGTAAGAGTAGATACGAAAATACCCTCTCCGGCAGAGCGAAATCTCTGCCGGCCACAACTGGCTCGCAGGCGGATCGTCCAAGCCCCCGCTCGTCCGCACGCGCACCCGCAGCCTGATTTTTACGGTGAACTCACATACGCGGAATGCCGGCCCGATATGCTGTACACATACGCGGCGTCGCCCGTGAGTGGGCGACATGTCGTGGCCGACGCCGGGAAAGGTACAACATCGGGGATTCGCCGCGCAAGGGCACTGGAAGCCGGCGACCGGTTTCGCCGCCCCTGCGTGGCAGATTTGCCACGTGAGATGCACGCCGCCGGTGGGTGGGAGATAAAAGAACTGTGGACGAAGCCGCGGTTCTGTGAGTATGGCGAAAATATGGCCGCCGCAGCGCGGAGTTTCGCGCGGCGATTGACACCGCCAGCGGGGCTCTTTATCAACGAGAGGCATGGACGGGCCGCCGGAAAGGCGGCTTTTTTTCATGGCCCGGACGTTGATTGCCAAAGGCGGATAAAGGCGGATTCCAACACCATGTCAGCGGTCCTTCCCACCTATGCACGCTTCGATCTCGCCTTCGAGCGGGGCGAGGGGGCGCGGCTCTATGCGGAGGACGGCACGGCCTATCTCGATTTCACGAGCGGGGTCGCCGTCAACGCCCTCGGCCATGCCGCCCCTGCGCTTGTTGCGGCGCTCTGTGAGCAGGCGGACCGCGTTTGGCACACCTCCAACCTCTATCGCATTCCCGGCCAGGAGCGCCTTGCCGCCCGCCTGTGCGAGGCGAGCTTCGCGGACCGGGTGTTCTTCACCAATTCCGGCGCCGAGGCGGTGGAATGCGCCATCAAGATGGCCCGCCGCTTCCATTGGGGCCATGGCGCGCCCGAGCGCTATCGCCTCGTCACCTTCGAGGGCGCGTTTCACGGCCGCACGCTGGCAACCATCGCCGCCGGCGGCCAGGCCAAGCTGCTGGAGGGCTTCGGCCCGCCCGTGGACGGCTTCGACCAGGTTCCGTTCGGCGACCTTGCCGCCGCACGGGCCGCCATCGGGCCGCAGACGGCGGGCATCCTTGTCGAGCCCGTTCAGGGCGAGGGCGGCGTCCGTGTGGCGTCTGCCGATTTCCTGCGCGGTTTGCGTGCCCTGGCGGATGAGCACGCCATCCTGCTCATTCTCGACGAGGTGCAGACGGGCATGGGCCGCACGGGCCGGCTCTTCGCCTACGAGGCGGCGGGAATTGCGCCCGACATCATGGCCATCGGCAAGGGGATCGGCGGCGGCTTTCCCCTCGGCGCCTGCCTTTCGACCGCGCAGGCGGGCGAGGCCATGACGCCGGGCAGCCATGGCTCCACCTATGGCGGCAATCCGCTCGCCATGGCGGTCGGGAATGCGGTTCTGGATGCGGTGCTCGCACCGGGCTTCCTGGAGCGGGTGCGCGAGCGGGGCGCATGTCTGATGCAGGCGCTCGAGCGCCTCGCCGCCGCCTTTCCCGACCTGCTGCGCGAGGTACGCGGCAAGGGGCTCCTGTGCGGCTTCCGCTCCGGGCCCGACGTCGCGCGCATGGTGCGCGCCCTCCTGGATCAGCGCCTGCTCACCGTTCCGGCGGGCGAGAATGTGGTCCGGCTCCTGCCGCCCCTCACCGTCACCGAGGCGGAGATCGGCGAGGCCATGGATGCCATCGCCCGGGCGGCGACCGCGCTCAAGCGCGAGAGCGCCACCTGACGGGCCGCGAAACACTTCCCGCTTTTCCCGGCCGCCGCCGCTCCGCATAATCTCCGATGGAACAGTCACCAAAGGCATTCGTCATGGCACCGAGGCACTTCCTCGACATCATCGACATCGACGCAGCCTCCCTGCGCGCCATTCTGGACCACGCCCATGCGATGAAGCGCGACGTGCGGGCCGCCGGCCCGCGAGGGCGCATCATGTCGGCGGCCGAAGGCATGGCCCTGGTCATGATCTTCGAGAAGCCATCGACGCGCACGCGCATCTCCTTCGACATCGCCATGCGCCAGCTCGGCGGCTGGGCGCTGGTGCTCAATAGCAGCGAGCTCCAGCTCGGCCGAGGCGAGAGCATCGAGGACACCGCCCGCGTTCTGTCGCGCTATGGCGATGCGGTCATGCTGCGGGTGGACACCCATGCCTCGCTGGTCGAGTTCGCGGCCCATGCGAGCGTGCCCGTCATCAACGGCCTCAGCAATCTCAGCCATCCCTGCCAGATCATGGCGGATCTCATGACGCTGGAGGAGGCCAAGGGCCCGCTTGGCGATCAGCGCGTGGCCTGGATCGGGGACGGCAACAATGTTGCGGTCTCGTGGATTCACGCGGCGCTGCGCTTCGGCTTTCCCCTGCGCCTCGCCTGCCCGCCCGAGCTCTCGCCCGACCCGGCACTGCTCGAGCAGGTGCAGGGCGAGGGCGGCGATGTTATCCTGCTCACCGACCCCGTCGAGGCGGTCGCCGGCGCCGATTGCGTGGTGACCGACACCTGGGTGTCGATGGGCGACGAGGATGCCGAGCGGCGCATGACGCTCCTTGCCCCCTATCAGGTGGACGAGGCACTGATGGCACGCGCGGGCGAGGGCGCCATATTCATGCACTGCCTGCCGGCCTATCGTGGACGCGAGGTGACCGCCGGCGTCATCGACGGGAAGCAATCGGTCGTGTTCGAGGAGGCCGAGAACAGGCTGCATGCGCAAAAGGCCATTCTTGCCTGGTGCCTCGAGATCGAAGACTGTTGAGACCATGGCACATGATCATGCACAGCCCCTGGCCCAGCCGCGCGAGCCGGCGGACGATCTCGTGCTCCCCTTCCGTGCCGTGCGCTCGGGCGTGAGTGGGCGCCTGGTGCGGCTCGGGCCCGTGGTGGACACCATCCTCACCGCGCACGACTATCCCGATCCGGTCTCCGAGGTGCTCGGGCAGGCGCTCACCCTGGCCGCCATGCTCGGCGCATCGCTGAAGTTCCAGAGCAAGCTCACCCTTCAGACCCAGGGGGATGGCCCCATCGGCTTTCTGGTGGTGAATTACAGCGCGCCGGGGAACATTCGTGGCTATGCGAGCTTCGATGCCGAACGGGCCGAGCAGGCCGCCCATGCGGCCAGGGCGGAGGCGAGCGGGGGCGCCGGCGCGGTCGAGCTGCTCGGGCATGGCCATCTCGCCATGACCATCGACCCGGGCGGGACCATGGACCGCTATCAGGGTGTCGTGCCGCTGGAGGGCACGGGGCTCATCTCCGCCGCCCACACCTATTTCCGACAATCCGAGCAATTGCCGACCTTCATTCGCCTTGCCGTCGCGCGCCATTACGTGGCCGGACCCGGCGATGCGCCCGGCGCCTGGCACTGGCGCGCGGGCGGGCTCATCATCCAGCATCTGAGCCCGGAAGGGGGGCGGCGCGCGCCTCGCGGCGCGGACCCGGGAGCGCAGGCGGAGGCGAGCGGGGGCGGCGCACAGGCCGGAGGAGGCGCTCCGGGCGATCCTGCAGACCACCTCCTGGGCGAGCGGGACGAGAATTGGGAGCGCACGCGCATTCTGGCCGCGACGGTGGAGGACCACGAGCTGCTCGACCCCCTGCTCGCCCCGGAGCGCCTGCTCTACAGGCTGTTTCACGAGGAGGGCGTGCGCGCTTTCGAGGCGCGCCCCATCCAGGCCCGATGCACCTGCACGCGCGAGCGGGTGGCGCGGCTGCTCACCGGCTTCTCGAAAGCCGAGCGCGCCGACATGATGGCCGAGGATGGGCGGGTGGCCGTCACATGCGAGTTCTGCAACACCCGCTACAGCTTTGCCATCGACGAGCTCACGGCATCGCGGCCGCGGGCCGGGCGCAAGCCCGACGCCCGATCGTGACCGGAGGAGGCGGCAAGGTGGTGCAAGGATCGAGGGTCTCGCGCGGTCGGACGCACCCTGGCAGGGCATCCCCCGGCGCACGCCATCTCGCCCGCCGCACGCTCTCAGTGCTCGCATGGATCGCGATCGGCCTCGGCTTTCTCGGCCCTGCCGCAAGGGCCGAGGCCGCCCCATCCGCCCGGCATCTCAGCGTGCCGCCGGGCTATGCCGTCAACCTCTATGCCAAGGGCCTCGGCCGCGCCCGCCTGATGGTGCTCACGCCCACGGGTGACATCATCCTCTCCTCGCCCCGCAACCGCGTTCTGCTGATCGAGGCCGACCGCAATGGCGACGGGCGCGCCGACGGCGTTCGCGTTCTCATAGGACGCCTGAGACGCCCGCACGGCCTCTGGCTCGACACCGATACCGGCAGCGGCGACGTCGCGGACCCGGGCCGCAAGGGCATGGCCTGGCTCTACATCGCCGAGGAAGCCCGAGTCGTGCGCGTGCGCTTCGACATCGCCAAGGGACGGCGCGTGGGCAAGCTGGAGACGGTGCTGACGGGCCTTCCCGACGATGGCGGCCACTGGACGCGGACCCTCAAGCGCGGCCCCGATGGCTGGTTCTATCTCACCGTCGGGTCGAGCTGCAATGTCTGCGTCGAGGCGCATCCCTGGCGGGCGACCATGCTGCGCTTTCGCGCCGATGGCGATCCGAAGAACCGCAAGGTCGAGATCCATGCGCGCGGCCTGCGCAACACTGTCGGCTTCGACTGGCGGCCCGGCACGGGCGCACTCTACGGGGTCGACAATGGCCGGGACTGGCTGGGCGACGACTTTCCGCCGGACGAGCTCAACCGCATCACCGCTGGCGGCTTCTATGGCTGGCCCTATTTCAACGGTGCCAATGTGCCGGACCCGGACCTCGGCGGGCTCGGCGGCGACGAGGCACGCGACCCGATCCCGCCTGCCTTCGCCTTTCCGGCGCATGTGGCACCGCTCTCGATCCGTTTTCTGCGCCATCAGGGCAACCCGCGCTATCGCAACGCCGCCCTCGTCGGCGAGCATGGAAGCTGGAACCGCTCCGAGAAGATCGGCTATCAGGTGGTCTCCCTGCACTGGAATGGGAAGGGCGCCATCACGCGGCGGCCCTTCCTCACCGGCTTCCTGCGCCGCGGCAAGGTGAGCGGCCGGCCCGTCGATGTCATCGAGGCCCCGGACGGCACGATCTTCGTCTCCGACGACTTTGCGGGGGCCATATGGCGCATTGTTCCCCGCGCGCGTCCGTGAGAACAGGGGAGAGTGTCGCAGGGGAGGGTCGGAAAGTTGGACGAGCGCAGTCTGACTGCAACCGAGCGCCGGGTGGTCGAGGCTCTCGCCAAGGGGCGCCGGGCCGAATGCGACGGCGGATCCCTCAGGGGCTGGTTCCTGCGGGACCTGGCCATCGAGGTCAACCCGGCCTGGCGTGTCCAGCCCACGGGAATCCAGATCTACAACGCCCGGATCGAGGGGCCGCTCGACCTCGAGGGCTGCACGGTGGCGCGGCCGCTCCTGTTCTTTCTCTGCCGTTTCGGCCACGAGCGCATGACCGTCGAGCCGATCCAGCTCCGCGACGCGCGCTTGCGGCGCCTTGGCCTTTATGAGTGCACCGTCGTCGGCGGCATCAATGCCGACCGCGCCGAGGTCGAGGGCTCCATCTTCATGCGCGGCGCGACGGTGACGGGCGGCTTGCGCCTGCGGGGCGCGCGCATCGGCGGCTCGCTCACCATGGAGGACGCCCGCTTCTCAGGCTCGGGCTCGGACATGGCTCTCGTGCTCGCCGGCTCCGAGATCGGCGGCCCCTGGATCATGCGCGGCGCCCGTGTCGAGGGCCAGGTGTTCGCGCCCGCCGCCCGCATCGCCGGCGCGCTGCTGATGGAGGAGGCCGAGATCGACGGCGGCGCGGCAGGCAAGGCCATGAGCCTCGATGGCATCTGGATCGACGGGCCGTGGGTGGCGCGCGGCGCCAGGGTCCGGGGCAGCATCGTGATGCGTGCGCCGGAGATCAAGGGCGCGTGGCTGAACGAGGCCGTGTTCGACGCCGGCCCGGCGCGCGAGCCCGCCATCAATGCCGATGGCGCGCGCATCGAGGCCGACTGGCTGGCCCCGGATGCCATGATCAATGGCGGGCTCCGGCTCTCCAATGCCCGCGTCGATGGCGAGCTCTCGCTCCATCGCACGACCCTCGAGGGGCGCAAGGACGTGGCGGCGCTGGACGTGAGCGGCGTGCGAGTGCGCCAGAACCTGGTTCTGCGCGGGACCCGGCTTCACGGAGGGCTCGCCATGGGCGGCGCGCGCATCGGCCGGGACATCGATGCCTCGGGCATGCGCAAGACCGGCGCCCGCACCAGCGTTCTTGCGGACGTCATCCGGGTCGGCGGCAATTGGCTGATGCGGGGCGCACGGCTCGAGGGCAGCCTGCGCTTTCCCGGTGCCGCCATCGAGGGCCAGCTCGCCCTCACCGATTGCGCGATCGCGGGCGGCGACCTGGCCATTCGCGCCGATGGGGCACGAATCCGCGGCGGCTGGTTCATGGGCCGGGCCGAGATTCATGGCTTGGTGCGCCTTCCCGCCTGCAGCATCGGCAACCAGCTTCGCTTCCGCGCATCGCGCATTCGCGTCGATCATGGCCCCGCCGTGTTCGCAAGCGGCACGACGGTCAAGCGCGACATCCTCATGAACGAAGGCTTTCGGGCCGAGGGCGGGCTCGTGCTCGACCAGGTGAAGGTCTCCGGCACCATCGACTTCCAGGCCAGCCAGATCGTCTCCTCGGCGCTCGCTCGCGCCGGCGCGCACGTCGGCGACGCAGAGGTGGCCGAGCTCACCCGCCGCCATGACGAGACGGCCATCAGCCTGGTCGATGCCCGCGCCGACCGGCTGCGCATGCCCGATGGCGCGTCCCATCGCCCGCGCGGCATCGTCGACCTCTCCCGCGCCCATGTGGGAAGCCTGGAGGACTACGCCAGTGCCTGGCCGCCACCGGCGCGCAAGGGCGCGCCCTTTCCCGAAGGGCGCGGGCGCAGCGAGGATGGGCGGGACATCGACCATCTGGTGCTCGACGGCTTCTCCTATGAGCATCTGGAAAATCCCGCCGGCATGGGCGCGGAGGACCGCCGCCACCCCTACACCGTCCGCCGCGCCGCCGAGGCGCGCATCGCCTGGCTCAACGGCCAGGCGCGCGCGGATCTCGACGACCATTTCAAGCCCCAGGCCTGGGTGCATCTGGGCCGTCGCCTGGCGGCCCAGGGCTATCACGAGGACGCGCGACGCATCGCCATCGCCCGCAGGCGCCGCCATCGCCAGAGCCGGACCATACGCCGGCGCGTGCGCATGCAGAGCCAGCTTCTCGATCTCTTCGCCCTGTTTGGCTACAACCCCTGGCGCACGGTCGCCTGGATCGTGCTGTTCATCGGCCTGTTCGCAGGGCTGTGGTCCTGGGCGGCCACGGGCTGTCGCGAGGCTGGCTGCGCCGACGAGACGGTGTTCATCCGCGCCGAATATGGCCGCTTCTCGCCCGATGCCGTGCGCCTGGCGAAAAGCTATCCCGCCTTCAGCCCGCTCGCCTATTCCTTCGATCTGTTCATTCCGGTGATCGACTTCGGCTATCAGACCCTGTGGCGGCCGAATGTGCGCTATGGGCCGATCACCGAGATTGCCATCCCCGCGCCCGGCCCCTGGCTCGCGCGCCTCGCCGGGGAAGGCGCGCAGCGCGGCGAGGGCAGCGCCCCGCTCGTGCGCATCACGCTCACACGCGGCGGCATTCTCTACGTGCTCGCGATTGTCGAGATGATCCTCGGCCTGGTGCTCACGTCCCTCGCGGTGACGGCCTTCACCGGCCTGCTGCGCCGGGACGACTAAGCGCGATGAGGCGCCGCTAGGCGGCAAGCCGAAAAGGGCGGGCAAGCCCGGCGCTCTGCCCGGCTGCGCTCGATCCCTGCGCACTCGGCGAGCCCGAATAGACGAGGCGCGGGCGCGGCGCGGGCGTGCCCGAGAACCGGTGCTCCAGCCGAACGAGGCGCATCGGCGCCGCTTTCTTGACGCGCGTCGCCGCATCGCGCCTCTTCGCGACACGCTTCGGCCGTTGGGGCTTGGCCGGCATGCCGCAGCGGGTGCCGGGGCCCGGTTTCGAGCGCAGCGCATCCACTCCTGCCGCGTGGTTTCCGGTCCCGCGGGACTCCAGCCAGACCACCCGTCGGACCTGTTTCTTGGCCGCCTTGCCGCGAGCCTTGCGCACCGGCTTGATGCCGGTCCGCGCGACGAGGCGCGCCCCGACCGAGATGCCGGTGCGCTTGCGCCCTTTCTCCCCGGCAGCCGGGGTGCGCCGGGCGCGCGCACCGGGCACGGGACTGCCTTCGGCCTTCGCCACCGCACCGGCCGCCGCCGCCTGCGCCAAACGCTCGCCGGTCGGCTCCGATGCCCGCGCCGGTGCCATCGCCCAGGGCGAGCCCTGCGACGACACGCCCGAGGCTCGTGTTGCGGCATGGCGACGGTGCGGGCCACCATCGAGCGCCCGAACGGGGGCGGGCCTGTAGCGCACCTCATGAAGGCCGAAGTACGCAAAGAGTGACGCGAGCACCCAACGGAACGACGAATGCAGTCTGGCGGACATGAGAAATCACCCGAAATCGAAAAGCGGAACGTGATGGCTGTCGATGCCCACTGTGACGGTCTGTCGTTAATCGAAGGTTTACGACCGTGTAAAAACGGCGATCCATGTCTCAAATCGGCACGGACTCACTTTGGACTCATCCGGAACTACTATCTTAAGTTATGTAATGTATCAGTATACCCGTTTTAGTTGTATTCTGTCGGGAGGGCCTCGTCTGCCTCCGGGACAGGCGCGAACGCAGTGCCCTGTCCCGCCGCCTGCCGGGCACCGGTGGTCGGAACTCATGAGAGCATCAAGGAGATCATTCATGGGAGTGGCGCAGGGCGGAGCCGCGCCCGATCCTCACCGGCCATCCGCCCCGCGCTGCGCCGTCACCCAGGGGCGCGAGAACTCCGGCGGGCGAACCGTCGGCCTGAGGGCTCGGATGATGGGACGGCAGGGGCGCGCGCGTGCGATGTTGGTGGCTCGGTCGATCACCAGAGCCGTGCAATGGCGCGCATCCCGCCGCGCCTCGGCCTCGGCCGCGCTGATCTCGGTCGGTGCGGGCTTCGCTTCGCCGGCACGGGTGATCGCCAGCTCGAAGGCCGACCGATCCTTCGGCGTGTTCAACACAACGGTGCCGACAAAGTTCCAGAACCCCACAACATGCCAGAAAGCGACGCCGAGCAGGAACCCGGCGGCCAGCCAGCCGGCCCGGCCGATCACGCGCCGGCCCGCGCTACGCCCATGCCGCGGCCGGGCCGTCACTTGCGGAGTCCGCTGGTCCTCGGCCGGTGCTGCGCCGACACCAGGCGCACGAGGCGCGCGCGGTCGCAGCTCTGCATTGCGCGTTCTCATGGCCCCGCTTTCCGCCTCCCCGCTCAGGCGATTCGAGAATCACATCGCGAAGTGTGACGGTGAGCGATGATGCGCGCAAGCATCATATGGTGCTTTTCGGCAACGAAACGATATTTTCCACAGGCAGATCGGCCCGTGCCCCGCATGGCGAGAGGCGGTTGAAAGGGGCATTTCAGCCGATGGAGCGTCAACATGGCCCCCGCGCCATGGCAACGGCGGAAGGGGCGGGATGCGGACACCGTCGTGGGATCTCAGGCGACGCCCGTCTTGCGCTGCGGGGATGCACGCTCCACCAGAACGGGACCCGTCGCGCCTGAAGCGGGCGCGGGCGCCGCAGCCTGGCCCGCACCCGTGCGGACAGACGGGGCGGAGGGCGCCCCTGCGGGGGCCGTGGCCGCGGGCGATGGATTGGCGCTTCCCGCCTCCTCGGGCCGCGAGGGCTCCGCGCGCGTGGGAGCCTGCGGCCGTGCGCGCGCCTCGGCGAGCCGGCCGAGCAGCTCCTGCGTGACCTGGCGGAAGGCGAGCCCCGAGTCGCCTGGATATTTGGCGGCATAGCTGCGCGTCGGCGGATCGAAATCGGCCGCTCGCTGAATATAGGTGCGCCGCGGGATGGCGGTTGAAAAGACCCGGTTCGTGGGATCGGCGGCGAGCCGTGCGTGCCATTCCTCCTCGCTGGCGATGCTGTCGTCCTTGAGGTTGACGACCACGCCGATATTCTCCGCAAACCCATCGCCGGAATGCTGGTCCTTGAAGTTCCCCAGCACGGCGAGGCCGCGCACGGCCAGATAATCGGGCTTGGTGGGCGGCAGATAGAAATCCGCCTCCCGCAGCCATGTCTCCGTCAGCACCGAGAGCCCGGGCGGACAGTCGATCAGCACGACGTCGAAATAGCGCTTGGCGTCCTGAAGCAGCGCGCGAATGGCCCGGCGCAGTTGAGCGTGCCGGTCCTTGGCCGAGATCTCCCGCTCGAGCAGCGGCAGCTCCATGTGGCTCGGAATGAGATAGACGCTGTCCACGTCGTCCACATCGGAGACGCCGGTGGCGACGAAACTCTTCCAGTCCGGGCTCGTGCCCGCCAGAACCACATTGGTGAGATAGTCCACCAGGGTCCGGCGCGCCTGCTCCAGCCCCTCCCAGCGCTCCCGCGCCATCAGCATGATGCTGATGGAGGTCTGAGAGTCGGAGTCGATGACCAGAACGGTCTTGCCGTGATAGGCCGAGAGCGTCTCGGCCAAGGCCATGACGAGTGTCGATTTGCCGACACCGCCCTTGGTGTTCATGACTGCGATGGACTGTCCCATGACCTACCCGCAACTGTCCCGCACCGCGACCGCCCGAGAGCCGGTGATGTGCGCCGGATGACATCTTGCAACGCTTGGGGGCCGAGCGCCGCACCGCGTGGCTCGATTGCCGTCTCGCTGCCCCCCGGGACGCCGAACCGAGCACAGCCGACGGGGGACGCAGAGCCAGCTCAGCGAGTACCAGATTAATGGGACAATGT
>JALUTE010000311.1 GCA_027058255.1 Methyloligella sp.
GGCGAGCTGCTTGAGGATGGCAAACATGAGCTCCTGTTTGCGCATCGCGCTCGCATTCTCGACCTCGACCTCCTCCGCGAAGCTGAGGAGCTCCGTCGGGGTTTTGGTCTTGAGGTCCTGAAGTTTCATCTCCTCCATGGGAAACACTCCGAAACGGCTGGATAGCCTGATGGGTGGATCGAAGCCTGAGCGATCGGGTGCTTTGGGAAAAGACGACCTGATGTTCGAAAAGATCAGGGCCCACGCCGGACGGCACGGGCGCTTTCGCGGCCTACTTTGTCAGCCCAATGCGATTTGGCTGTTCTCTGAGGCCGCCCCTGTCTCCGCCTCGATCGGGGATCATCGCTCGGCCGGGAAGAATTCTGAGGCACACTATATAGCAGACCGGCGTGATGAGCGGAAGCATCATGACGCATCTCGGCCTCATGCGCGCCGGTACCGCTCTCCGGCCCTCCTCTCACCCGGTTCGGATCCGAGTGCTGGTCGAAGATGCCGGCCTCATGGCCCCTCAGAACGGCTTCACGATCACCAGGATGACAATGCCGATCATCAGAAGCGTCGGAACCTCGTTGGCAATCCGGTAGAAGCGCACCGAGCGCACATTGCGATCGGCCTCGAAATCCTTGCGCCACAGAGCCAACAGGTGGTGATAGACGCTCAAGAGGACAACCAGCGTCATCTTGGCGTGGAACCAGGGCTCCCACCATGCATCCATGAGCCAGGCCGTCCACAGCCCGAGCACCCAGACCAGTATGCTGGCCGGATTGATGATGACTCGGAGCAGCCTGCGCTCCATGACCTTGAGCGTCTCGGAAAGCTCCGACCCCGCCTTCGCCTCCGCGTGATACACATAGAGCCGCGGCAAATAGAACATCCCCGCCATCCAGGCGATGACGGCGACCACATGCAATGCCTTGATCCAGAGCTCCACGCCCTCACCCCTCCCCGCGCACGAGCTGCACGAGCCTCGCCACATGCTCGGGCGGCGTCTGGGGCACGATGCCATGCCCGAGATTGAAGATGAACCGCCTGCCCCTCATGGCTTCGACAATCCCCTTCACCCGCACATCCATCGCCTCGCCGCCGCTCACGAGCAGGAGCGGGTCGAGATTGCCCTGCACCACCGGCGCCCCGGCTCCGCTCTTGGCGCGCTCCCCGCCATGCTTCCCATGCCCATCACCCTCGCCAGAGACCACGTCCCGCATATGGGCGATCGGCAGCGATGTATCACAACTCACCCCATCCACCCCCGTCGCCTCGGCATAATGGCGATAGAGCGGCCCCGCCCCGCGCGGAAAGCCGATGATCGGCACATTGGGGTGGCGCGCCTTCACCTTTGCCACGATTCGCCGCGTCGGCAACACCACCCAGCGCTCGAATTCGTCGTCCGGCAGGCTCCCCGCCCAACTGTCGAATATCTGCAACAGGTCGGCGCCGGCCTCCACCTGCCGGCTGAGATAGTCCGCGGACACCGCCACCAGAAGGTCGATGAGCGCACCGAAGCCTTCGGCGTCACGATAGGCCCAGAGCCGTGCCGGCGCCTGATCCGGCGTGCCGCGCCCGGCCACCATGTAGCTCGCCACCGTCCAGGGCGCACCGCAGAAGCCGAACAGTGCCGTCTCGGGCGCAAGCGCTGCGCGAATGCGCGCCACCGCCTCGAACACCGGCGCGAGATGCGCCATGGCTCCGGCCGGCTGCAACCGCGCAATCCCTGCACCGCTTTCGATCGGCTCCAGTCGCGGGCCTTCGCCCTCCTCGAACGTCACCCTCTGCCCGAGCGCATCCGGAACCACCAGAATGTCGGAGAAAAGGATCGCCGCGTCGAACCCGTATCTGCGGATCGGCTGCAGCGTCACCTCTGTCGCGAGCTCCGGATTGTAGCACAGGTCCAGAAACGATCCGGCATGCGCGCGAACCTTGCGATACTCCGGCAAATATCGTCCGGCCTGACGCATGAGCCAGACGGGAGGGCGCTCGCCAACCCGTCCCTGGAAGAGCGAGAGCACCGCCCCCTGTGCGCTCGCGCCAGCGTCGAGCGTTGGCTTCGGTTCTCCATCCATGCAAGACCTACCCTATAAGGAAATTCCGTTTGAATTTGCTTTTGGTTGTTCCTTGGAGGCAGGGATATCCGAAATTCCCGGGATTTGCCAGACGATCCACAGCTTGCCCGGCTGTGAATGAGAAAGCAGGCCACAATGCCCTGCATGAGACGAAGCAACGCCATTCGGCCGGCCCCGATAACCGTGGCGGTTCCCCGTTCCGCGCCCTTCGGCAATGGCCCACCTCCTGTTGACAAGATGTGGCGGGAACGGGAGAAAGCCTGCACAGCTTGTGAGCTGGGAGAAGGCACCCGAAACGCATCCGCCCAGGACGACACGTGGACAAACCCCAGCATGACCCTTGCACGCTTTTCGGGTCAATCGGCAGACCGGCCCCTTCGGGGCGATCTTGCGAGAGTTGTCAACATATGGCCAAGGACACACCACGCTTCTTCCACCTGCATCTCGTCTCCGATTCCACCGGCGAGACGCTCACCACCATCGCCAAGGCGGCGAGCGTCCAGTACTCGGATCTCCGCGCTGTCGAGCATGTGCACCCGGCCGTGCGCAGCCGCGAGCATCTGGATCGTGTCCTCGAGCAGGTGGATGCCGCCCCCGGCATCGTGCTCTATACCATCGTGAACCGGGACCTCGGCGCCGAGCTCGAGCGCGAATGCCAGGCGCGCAAATTGCCCTGCGTGCCGGTGCTGGCGCCCGTTCTCGAGGTCTTCCACTCCTATCTCGGCGCACCCCAGAGCCAGGTGGTTGGCGCCCAGCACATGCTGGATGCGGACTATTTCCGGCGCATCGACGCGCTGAATTTCTGCATGGCGCACGACGATGGCTGTCTGCCGGAGGACCTGGACACGGCCGACATCATCATTCTCGGCATCAGCCGCACCTCCAAGACACCCACGAGCATCTATCTCGCCAATCGCGGCTTCAAGACCGCGAACGTGCCCCTCGTGCCCGGCATCCCCCTGCCCGAGGCGCTCCTCCAGCCGACCCGCGCCTTCGTGGTCGGGCTCGTGGCCAGCCCGGACCGAATCGTCCAGGTGCGCCAGAACCGTGTGATGGAGCTCGCGGACAAGACTCTCGGAGACTATGTGGACCGCGACCAGATCGCCCGAGAGATCACCTACAGCCGCAATCTGTGCGAGCGCCATGGCTGGCCGGTGATCGACGTCACCCGCCGTTCGATCGAGGAGACCGCTGCGGCGATTCTCAAGCTCTACCACGAGCGCGAGGAGATATCCGAAAGCGTGCCGGGCCATGGCTGACACCTTCGCGCCCCTCATGGCCCCCCGGGCGCCGCCCCTCGTGCTGGCCTCGGCAAGCCCGAGCCGTGCTGCCCTTCTGTCTGCGGCGGGTCTTCAGTTCGAGACCCAGCCGGCGGATATCGACGAGCGGGCCGTGCGCGAGGCGCTTGCCGGCACGCCCGACGACGGCGCCACGCTTCCCCCCGCGGATGTGGCCGAGGTTCTCGCCCGCGCCAAGGCCGAGCGCGTGAGCGCCGCCCGGCCCGATGCTCTCGTCGTCGGCGCGGATC
>JALUTE010000312.1 GCA_027058255.1 Methyloligella sp.
CGCCGCGCAGGCCGCCGCGTCTCCCACGTCCCATTTGTAGACCGGAATGCCGGTCTCGGCCTGAAAGGCCTGGGCCGCCACATCATTGCCGCCGTAATTGGCGGCCACCCGATAGCCCTTGTCCCTGAGGGCGATGGAGATGGCATGGCCGATCCCCCGCGTCCCCCCCGTCACCAGCGCAATCCGTCCCATGTCCCCTGTCCAGTTGTCAGTGCGCAGTTGTCACTTGTCCGACATGCCGATCCCGGCGTCAGCCGCCAGCGGACTCAATGAGCTCGATGTCCTTCTCGAGGAGCTCGTTGACGAGCCTGCTCAGCGATATGCCCCGCGCCTTTGCCCGCTCCGCCAGATAGCGCGCGACGCGCGGGTCGAGATGAATCGGTGGCATGAGCTCGAGCCCAGCCTTGTAAAACCGGCCTCGCTCGGCCTTTGAGAAATCATACTCCTGCTTCATGTCGTCCCGTCCTCGTATTGCCGCCTCTCGCGCCGCGTCGGCCTGCGCGCCGATATGATCCGAATATAGGCCTGCTCTGGCGAGACTTCAGCATAGGTGTGCACGACAAGCACCAGCTTTCCCTCGCTGCTCTGCCCCAATGTGATCCAGCGCTCCTCCTCGTCCTGGTCTCGATCGATCAGGGAGAGCGCCAGCGGGTCCGAAAAGACGGTCATGGCTTCCTCGAAGGAAACCTGATGCTTGGACAGGTTCCGCTCCGCTTTGTCAGGGTCCCAGTCGAAACCATAGCGCATGAGGCGTCGGTTCCCTAACGGATACGCTGGCGCCTGTCATCGTCACATCCGCTCCACGCACATGGCGATGCCCATGCCGCCGCCAATGCAGAGCGTCGCCAGGCCCTTCCTGGCATCGCGCCGGCGCATCTCATGCAGGAGCGTGACCAGAATGCGGGTGCCCGAAGCGCCGATGGGATGACCGATGGCTATGGCGCCGCCATTGACGTTCACCTTCTCCACATCCCAGCCAAGGCCCTTGTTCACCGCGCAGGCCTGGGCCGCGAAAGCCTCGTTGGCCTCGATGAGGTCGAGATCGTCGATGCTCCAGCCCGCCTTCTCAAGCGCCTTCTTCGAGGCCGGAATGGGCCCGGTCCCCATGACCGAGGGATCGACGCCCGACTGGGCCCAGGAGACGATCCGCGCGAGCGGCTCCACGCCCCGCCGCTCCGCCTCGGCCGCGCTCATCACCACCACGGCGGCGGCGCCGTCATTGATGCCGCTGGCATTGCCGGCGGTCACGGTGCCTTCCCTGTCGAAGGCCGGGCGCAGCTTGGCGAGATCCTCCTCCTTGACGCCGTGGCGAATATATTCGTCCTCCTCCACGACCGTCTCGCCCTTGCGGGTCTTGATCGTGACGGGCACGATCTCCTCGCGGAACCTGCCCGCCTTCTGGGCCGCCTCGGCCTTGTTCTGGGAGGCGGCGGCGAAGCGGTCCTGCTCCTCGCGGGTGATCTGATACTGGCTGGCGACATTCTCCGCGGTCGTGCCCATGTGATAGCCGTTGAAGGCATCCCACAGGCCGTCCTTGATCATGGTGTCGATCATCTGCAGGTCGCCCATCTTCTTGCCCGTGCGGATGTGGGCGCAATGGGGTGCGAGCGACATGCTCTCCTGGCCGCCCGCGACCACGATGGCGCTGTCGCCCTGGGCGACCGCCTGATGGGCGAGCGCCACCGAGCGCAGCCCCGAGCCGCACACCATGTTGACCAGCCAGGCCGGCGTCTCGATGGAAAGCCCGGCACCGATGGCGGCCTGGCGGGCGGGGTTCTGACCCTGGCCGGCGGTGAGGATCTGGCCCATGATCACTTCCGAGACGTCCTTGGCCTCCACCTTGGCACGCTCCAGCGCCGCGGTGATGGCGATGCGTCCGAGCTCGTGCGCGGGCAAGGTGGAGAGGGCACCGTTGAAGGAGCCGACAGGCGTGCGGGCACCGGCCGCAATCACGATGGTCTCATTGTCCTGGCTCATGATGGTCTCCTCGGGACCGTCCCACGACGGGGAGATGAAACAACGATCATTGAGGGGAAGACATAGCAGCCGGCAGGAGGGGTGGGCAATTGCGACCTCCGGATCACACACGGGCGGAGCGGGCCGTGTGTGATCCGGGGCGATGGGCGTGCCGTCGCAGGGTGAAATACGGGCTAGGTTCGCGCCGACCTGCTGTGCTATGTTTTTGCGCTGCAACAGCGGGGTGGCCCCGAAGACCCGGCGAAGCGGCCCGGCCGACTGGCAAGGCCAGAGGCGGACCGATCCGGGCAGGAGCAGATCAGAGGAGTGCGAGTGAGCGTGGACGAAAGCGTGGCGCCCAAACGGGATGGGGCAGCGAAGGAGGACGCGACCGAAAAGGACACGGTCGTCGTCAAGAAATACGCCAACCGGCGCCTCTACAATACCGAAACCAGCACCTATGTGACCTTGGACGATCTCGCACAGATGGTTCGGGACGAACGCGATTTTGTCGTCCGCGATGCCAAGACCGGCGAGGACCTCACCCATTGCGTCCTCACCCAGATCATCGTCGAGCAGGAGAGCAAGGGGCAGAGCCTTCTGCCCATCCCGTTCCTGCGCCAGCTCATCCGCTTCTATGGCGACAGCATCGAGCGCCTCGTGCCGAGCTATCTGGAGCTTTCCCTCAACACGCTCACCCGCCAGCAGGAGCGCTACCGCCAGCAATTCGCGGACACCTTCGGCACCGCAGCAATCGAGGCCATGCAGGAGCAGGCGCGGCAGAATCTCGCCATGTTCGAGAAGGCGCTCGCCATGTTCGCGCCCTTCGGCGCCAAGGAGAGCGAGACCGGCGAGCGCGAGAGTGCGCAAAAGGGCGGCGGGGCGCGCGAGCCCTCCGGCGAGGGGGCTGGCGAAGGGCAAGGGGCCAAGACCAAGGTCGCCAGCGAGAAGCTCGCCCGCCTCGAGGCGCAGCTCGCCGCCATGCAGGACCAGATCGACAAGCTCGCCGGCAAGCAGCGCTGATGGCCCGCGTCCCGTGGCCCGCATGCGCCCCATCGACGAGCCGGCGCCCGCCAAGGTCAATCTGACGCTGCGCGTGCTCGGCCGGCGTCCGGACGGCTACCATCTTCTCGAGAGCCTTGTCGTCTTCGCCGAGACGGGCGACCGGCTGACCCTTACGCCCGGCCCCGACATCTCCTTCAGCATCACCGGCCCCTTCGCGACGGCGATCGGCCCCCTGCCCCAAGGCGCCAATCTGGTGGAGCGCGCGATCGAGGCCGCGCGCCGCGCCGCACCGGGCCTGCGCCTCGGGGCCTTCACCCTGCACAAGGCGCTTCCCGTCGCGGCCGGCCTTGGCGGCGGGTCGGCCGATGCGGCGGCCGCGCTTCGGGCCATCGCCCGGGCCAATCCCGAGGATGCTCGCCGCATCGACTGGCAGGCCATCGCCCGCACGCTCGGCGCAGACGTGCCCGTCTGCCTCGCTGGCCGGCCAGCCATGATGCGGGGCATCGGCGAGATGCTGAGCCCGCTCCCCTCTCTCCCCTCTCTGCCGGCCCTGCTCGTCAATCCGGGCGTCCCGCTCTCGACACGCGCCGTGTTCGAAGCGCTCAATGCGCCGCCGGCGCCGGCCGAGCGCGCGGGCGAGCGACCTTCGGGCGGAGCGGCAGTCGTGCTGGCCCTTTCAACCTTCGCGCAGGTTCTGACCCACATTCTGCCCCGCGGCAACGATCTGGAGGAGACCGCCGCGCGGCTCTGCCCCCCCGTTTCCGCCGTTCTGCATGCTTTGCGTGCGAGCGCAGGGTGCCGGCTCGCGCGCCTTTCGGGGAGCGGGCCGACCTGTTTCGGCCTGTTCGAGAACGCCGCGGCAGCGAGCGAGGCCGGCACGCGCATCGCTGCGGCCCATCCCGACTGGTGGGTCTGCGCGACCGGCCTCGCCTGACCCGCTGCTTCGTGCTCCCCCTTTCCCGCGCTCTGCCACCCCTTCGCCTCGATTCGCGGATAGTCTGCTGGGCAAACAAGGACTTGAGTTCAGCATACGCCACCGCTTGCGCTTGACAGGCACCAGACCCACCGCTTGACTGGCGCAAGCGAAGGAGCAGGCCATGCCGGCGCATCGGACCTCTGGGGGCGCGCATCGGGCATCAGGCGGGCTCGTCGGCCAAGCATCGCTCCAGGGCACGCCAACGTCCACGCCAATGACGGCAGACACGCCTTGTCCGCGCTTTGGCGAGGCCAGAGCGACATCGGGAACGAGAGTGATGAGACCGGGCCATTCACACACCCATCCCTCGACCGGCGTTCCGCGGCTGCGGCGGGCTCGCCCGCTCATTCCGGCCCTTGCCGCCATGCTCGTGGCGGCGCTCCTCCTGGCACCCGGCATCGCCCGTGCCGCGCCCGCCGCCAGCGGCACGCTCACCAAAGCCCAGAAAGCGCTTTCCGGCGGGCGGGCAAGCCAGGCGGTCAGCCTTCTCACCAAGGCCATCGACGCCAAGTCTCTCAGTGCGAAAGACACCGCCAAGGCGCTCTATCTGCGCGGCAAGGCCTATCGGACATTGGGCAAGCACGCCCAGGCCATTGCGGACCTCACCGCCGCGCTCTGGCTCTCGGGCCTCGATCAGGGCGAGCGGGCCAACGCCTTCTACAATCGTGCCCTGTCCTACCGAGCAACCGGCCTTCGCAAGCGTGCCGTCTCCGATCTGAAAAACGCCAGGCGACTCGCCCCCCAGAACGGCGCGATCGCCGAGGCGCTGGCCTCCTTGCGCAAGGGCGGCGCGCGCACGGCCTCCCCCGTGGCGCGGAGCGAAAGCGGATCGGCCCCGGAGAGCACATCCTCGTCCAGCTCGGGAAATCCCCTGGCGGGGCTTTTCGGCGGGCTTTTCTCCGGCAGCTCCGGCACAAGCGCCGGAGGCCCCAATGGCAGCCCGCCACCGCCGGCCGCCCGCACGGCCGCAACGCGGGCACCAGCGCCCCGGAAGGCCCAGCGCACCGCCTCCCTGCGACCTGCCGGTGCGCATAGGCCCGCCGGCGCGCCCAGCGCTTGGCCGACAGAGGTGGTTCCCGGCACAGCACTGTCCTCGGCCCCGCCGCCGGCTGCAAGGCCCTCGGCAAGCTCGGGCGGCGTGATGGGCGGCATCAGCGCGTTCTTCGGAAATCTGTTCTCCTCCGCCGCACCATCGCCGCAAACGGAACCGGCCGCAGCGCCTTCCACGGGCGCGCCTGCGGCCCGCCCCGTCACCTCGCATGCGGGCCGGACTGCAACCAGCAGCTGGTCCGCCCGCAAGCAGGCGGCGAGGGTGCGCGAGCCGCAGGCGGCGCCACGGCGCACGGCCCGCGCCGCGCCGCCGCCTGCGGCCGCCATCCCCGTTCTCAGCGGCAAGGCCGCCACGGGCGGTCTCGGGCGGTATCTGCTCCAGGTCGCCGCGGTGCGGGACGAGAACGAGGCCCGCGCCATCGCGGCGCGGATCGGCGCCCGGCACGCCAAGACCCTCGGCGGCATCGTGCCCATCATCGACAGCGCGCCCCTCGGGAATATGGGCACCTTCTACCGGGTCCAGCTCGGCCCCTTCGCCGACAAGGGAAAGACACTCAAGCTGTGCAACAAGCTGCGGCGCGAGGGCGTGGACTGCTTCCTGGTAACGCGGTAGACCATGCCTGTCGCCTCGCGCCGGCAGGGGCGCGGGGCGGGGGGCTGGTCGTCTCGAAAGCCTTGCCTTAACCTTGTTCGCCTAGGATCGGGGACGAGGTGAGCCGCACGCTGGCCTTCGGGGGCGGGGCGAGCGGAGCGGACAGTCGGAAATCTGGGGGTGGTGCGGCGGCGCGCCTCGAACACGGCATGACAGACAAGCGCGACGATAAGGTCGAGGCCGGCAAGGACAAGACCACGGGCGGCAAGGACGAGGCCCACCCGGACAGCCAGGCCTCCCTGGCACGCCTGGCGGAGCCGGACAAGGGCGAGCCGCTGCATGTGGGCGCGCGACTGCGCAACTATTTCCTCACCGGCCTCATCGTCGTCGGACCGGTCTCGATCACGCTCTACATCCTGTGGTGGTTCATCAACCTGATCGACGCCTGGGTGAAGCCGCTCCTGCCCGACATCTACAATCCGGAGACATACGGCATCTGGGTTCCCGGCGTCGGGCTGGTCTTCGCCATTTTCGCCATGATCGTGATCGGCGCGCTCACGGCAAACCTGTTCGGCCGCACGCTGGTCAGCTATGGCGAGATGATGCTGGGGCGCATGCCGGTGGTGCGCAATGTCTATCGTGCGCTGAAGCAGATCTTCGAGACCGTGCTCTCTCAGAGCAACACCACCTTCCAGAAGGTGGCGCTGATCGAGTATCCCCGGCGGGGCATCTTCTCCATCGTCTTCATCTCCACGGAAACCCGGGGCGAGATCAGCCACCGCCGGCCTGCCGGCGAAGGCGAGGACATGCTCAGCGTCTTCCTTCCCACCACGCCAAACCCGACGTCGGGCTATCTCCTCTTCGTGCCGAGGAAGGACGTCATCGAGCTCGACATGACGGTGGAGGATGCCGCGAAGATGGTCATCTCGGCGGGGCTCGTGACACCGGAATACCAGGCCGAGCTCAAGGAGCTGGCCGAGGGCGCGCGCAGTGGCGATGCACCGCCGCCACCTCCGCCCGCCGAGGACGCCGATGGCGAGAGCACGGCCGGCGGAACGGGCACGCCCGTGGAGGCCGACGGGGCGGGGATGCACAACGGCCATTCCGGCCCAGCCGACAAGGATCGGCGCAAACGCACCCCCCGCGCCTCCCGCAAGGGCCGCCCCGCCTCCTCGCGCTGACGGGACGGGAGCCGGGGGCGAGCCGCTTGGCGGGCCATATGCGGCCCCGTGCGGGCAGAACGGCCCCGCCCCCCGCATGCTCCCATAGTTTCCCATGCTCCCATACGGGCGGCGCATCCGGGACGGCGGCCGTTGGCGGTCGTGTGCATCATTGCAGATCGTGCGCGACCCATGGCCCGATCGCGCGGCAAGGCCGCGGGGAATCGGCACCGCAACGCCTCCCACCCACATGCAGGGTGAACTCGCGGGCCTTGCCCGCCTACACGAGCACGATCATCTCGCCATAGCCAGCCAGAATGCGGTCGCGGGTGACAAGATGCATCGGCTCGGCCCGTGCCTGGGCGACCAGCATGCGCTCGAACGGATCGCGATGATGGCGCGGCAAATGCTCGACCGCGGCAGCGTGATCGGCCGTGATCGCGAGCAGGCCATAGCCGGAAGCGCGGAAATAGGCGAGGGCCTGGCCGGCCGAGATGGGCATTCTGTCGGCGCGCCCCTCGCCCAGGGCATGTTTGATCGCGATCTCCCAAAGGCTCGCGGCGCTCACATGGATGGCATTCTCCTCGGCAAGAATGAGCGCACGTGCGCGCGCCGAGAGGCGCGGATCATCCGTGATGGCCCAAAGCGCAATATGCGTATCGAGCAGAATTCTCAACGCCCCTCGCCCCCCCGCGCGCGCCGGCTCTTCCTGCTCGCTCCAGCCGCTTTTGCACCGCCCTCGAACAGATCGGCGATCTCCTCATCGAGCTGCCCCGTATCCTCGGGCGCGACGAAGGCGCCTCGCGCCACACCGATGCGCGGCCCCGTTGCCGCTTTGCGCAACGGCACAAGGCGCGCGACGGGCCGTCCATTGCGCGCGATCACGATCTCTTCCTCGCGTCCCTTCTCGATGGCGTCCACGAGGCGCGAAAGATGGGTCTTGGCTTCGAGCATATTGACGGTCGTCATGGCGCTCGGGCCCCTTTTTGGTGTTTCCTGGTCTGGTCAGACTAGACTAATACGACGATCGCTGCAATGACCTCGCGCCAATCGCCTTGTCATCCCGCGCGGAAGAGGCGCACCGCCTCGTCGCCGCCGCGAACATGAGTGGATGTCGGCGGACAGGCTCAGTCCTGGTCCCCCGGCGGATCCGCCTCCGCTCGCTGCAACGCGGCCAGCAAATCGGGCACCTTGTTGCAAACGACATCCCAGATGATGTCGTCGTCAATGCCGAAGTAAGCGTGTGCAATGACGTCGCGAAGGCCGGCGATCCTGATCCAGTCCACGTCTGGCGCTTGCGCCTTCAGGTCTTGGGGGAGACGCTTCGCCGTCTCGCCGATAATCTCCAGATTGCGCAGAACCGCATCGTAGGTCCGCTCGTCCTGCCGAAAGGCTGCGAGATCATAACCTTCGGTGTAGCGCACGACCTTGCGGCAGCCCGCCAGTATGTCATTCCAGAAGAGGCGCCCCTCACGCGACACGGATTGCCTCCCGTTCGACCGCGGCGCGCATTTCGGGACGTAGCGCCTTTTCGGTCACGAGATCGACCGTTCGGCCGAGCACCTCCTCCAGATGACACTTGAGATCCATGTACCGGTCGAAGGTTGGCGCGCAGGCGAAACGCACGAGAACGTCCACGTCGCTGTCGGGGCCCGCCTCCCCTCTGGCGGCCGACCCGAAAACCCAAAGCGCAGCTACCCCAAGGCGGTCGAAGGCGGCGCGATCCGCCTCGAGCATCGCAATGATCGGCCTGTGATCTTGAGGCATGACCAGGTCTCCATGTGCTCGGTCCCAACTCTGCGGAACGTAGAGATTGGCATCCTAAAATGCAAAACCCTATTGCGTGCTGGAGGGAATGGAGGGCATGCCCGCGGTGCCAAGGCGCGGACAGGTTCCCCCTGGTCGCGGGGCGGCGGGAACGCGGGTGAGAGATGCGCGGCCGCCCATATGGAGCTTCCACGGCTAACCGGCGCGGAAGAGGCGCACCGCCTCGTCGCACTCGAAGAGATAGAGCAGCCAGCGCAGCGCCTTGCCGCGCGCCGAGGTGAGATGCAGGTCGCGTGAGAGGATGAGGCGGGCATCGTCGCGCGCCGCCGCGATCAGCGCCTCGAAATTGGGCACATTGGCGATGCGGAACTCCGGCAGGCCCGACTGGCGCGTGCCCAGAACCTCGCCGCCGCCGCGAAGGCGCAAATCCTCCTCCGCGATCACGAAGCCGTCCTCCGTCTCGGCCATGGTCTCGAGCCGCGCCCGCGCCGTCTCGCCGAGGGGCGGCTGGAAAAGGAGAATGCAATAGGACTGGCGCGCGCCGCGCCCCACCCGCCCGCGCAATTGGTGAAGCTGGGCAAGGCCGAAGCGCTCGGCATGCTCGATGACCATCACCGAGGCATTGGGCACGTCCACACCCACCTCGATCACCGTGGTGGAGACGAGAATGGCCTTCTCGCCCCGGGCGAAGGCGGCCATGGCGGCGTCCTTGTCGGGTCCCGGCATCTGGCCGTGCACCAGGGCGACCTTGCCCCCGAAATGCTGGGCGAGATGGGCGGCCCGCTCCTCGGCCGCCGCAAGGTCGATCTTCTCGGAGCTCTCCACCAGCGGGCACACCCAATAGACCTGCGCGCCCTCGCCCAGGGCCCGGCCGATGGCCTGGAGCACTTCCTCCAGCCGGTCGAGGCGCGCCCGGGTGGTGATCACCGGCTTGCGGCCCGCGGGTTTCTCCGTCAGCCGCGAGACGTCGAGGTCGCCATAATGGGTCATCAGCAAAGTGCGCGGAATGGGCGTCGCCGTCATGACCAGCACGTCGGCGCCGCGCGCGCCGCCCTTGCGCTGAAGCGCGAGGCGCTGCTGAACGCCGAAGCGGTGCTGCTCGTCGATCACCGCCAGGGCGAGGTCGCGAAAGACCACGTCCTTCTGGAAGAGGGCATGGGTGCCGATGAGAATGTCGATGCCGCCCTCGGCAAGGAGGGTGAGAACCTGCTTGCGCGGCCGGCCCTTCTCGCGCCCCGTGAGAAGGGCGATGGTGAGGCCCGCCCTGGCGGCCAGCGGCTGGATGGTCTCGAAATGCTGGCGGGCGAGGACCTCGGTCGGCGCCATGAGGGCGGCCTGGGCGCCGGCCTCCACCGCAATCGCCATGGCCATGAGCGCCACCACGGTCTTGCCGGAGCCCACATCGCCCTGCAGGAGGCGCAGCATGCGGTGAGGCGCGGCCATGTCGGCCTCGATCTCCGCCAGGGCCTTCTCCTGGGACGCGGTGAGGGTGAAGGGAAGGGCCTCGAGAATGCGCCGGCGGATCGCGCCATCGCCCCTGGTGCTGCGGGTGGTGGCGCGCCGGGCCGCCTCGCGCACCAGGGCGAGGGCGAGCTGGCTTGCCAGCAGCTCGTCATAGGCGAGGCGCTGCCAGAAGGGGCTCGCCGGCGAGACGTCATCGGGCTGCTCGGGGCGGTGGATGCGCCAGAGCGCCGTGCGCGCATCGGGCCAGCGGTTCTGCTCCAGCCAGTCGCCATCCTGCCATTCGGGCAGGGTCGGGATGCGCTCCAGCGCCTGGGCCATGGCCCTCGACAGGACCTTGCCGGCAAGCCCGGCCGTGAGGGGATAGACGGGCTCCAGCAGGGGCAGGCGCGCAAGCTCCTCCTCGCTCACCACATGGTCGGGATGGACCATCTGCAAGGCATCGCCATAGCGCTCGATGCGCCCGCTCACATGGCGCACCGCCCCCGGCGGGAGCTGGCGCTCGATATAGCGCCGGTCGCCATGGAAGAAGACGAGGGTGATCTCGCCGGTCTCGTCGGCGCAGAGCACCCGGTGCGGCGCCCGGCTGCGACGGGCCGGGCGGGGCATGTGGCGCAGAACCGTGAGCCGCAGGGTGGCAATGGTGCCCGGCACCGCCTCGGCGAGGGCGGGGCGCGCGCGCCGGTCGATGACGCCCGTCGGCATGTGCCAGAGCAGGTCGATGACGCGGGGCTCGCCCCCCTGCGCCGGCATGTGCAGCGCCTTCGCGAGGAGCCTCGCCACGCGCGGGCCGATGCCATCGAGGCTCCTC
>JALUTE010000313.1 GCA_027058255.1 Methyloligella sp.
CACCCAGCACGTTCTCGGCCGGCACCTCGCAATCCTCGAAGACGAGCTCACACGTGTCCGAGCCGCGCATGCCGAGCTTGTCCAGCTTCTGCGCCGTGGAGAAGCCCGCAAAGCCCTTCTCGACAATGAAGGCGGTGATGCCGCGCGGGCCCGCATCCGGGTCCGTCCTCGCATAGAGCACGAGCACGTCGGCCTCGGGGCCGTTGGTGATCCACATCTTGGTGCCGTTGAGAATGTAGCGATCGCCGCGCTTCTCGGCCCGAAGGCGCATGGAGACCACGTCCGAGCCAGCACCGGGCTCGGACATGGCGAGCGCGCCCACATGCTCGCCCGAGATGAGCCTCGGCAGATAGCGCCGCTTCTGCGCCTCGGTTCCGTTGCGCCGGATCTGATTGACACAGAGATTGGAATGGGCGCCGTAAGACAGGCCCACCGAGGCCGAGCCGCGGCTCACCTCCTCCATGGCCACGCAATGGGCGAGATAGCCGAGCCCCGACCCGCCGTGGTCCTCCTCGACCGTGATGCCGTGCAGGCCCAGCGCCCCCATTTTCGGCCAGAGCTGGCGCGGGAAGGTGTTGGTGCGATCGATCTCCTTGGCGAGCGGCGCGATCTCGTCGCGCGTGAAGGCGCGCACGCTCGCCCGCAGCATGTCCACGCTCTCGCCAAGGCCGAAATCGAGGCTCCGCCAGTCATTGCCGCTCATGATCTTGCCCACTCCCTTGCCGATTGCCGCCTGCCGAGCGCCCCCGGCCGATTGCCCCGCAGATCACAGATCATTGAAACGCCCGATTCCCTCTCTACCTATAGGGGCGGGAGGTGGCCCATGTTGCATATCAGACACCGGCTCGTCGCTCTGGCTGGCGCGCTGGCGCTCGCCGGAGGGCTCGCTCTCGCACCGCAGGCCACCTTCGCGAAAGAGGCCGCCGCGGGCAAGAGCGGCGAAAGTGCAAAGACCGCCGAGGTGGCGAAACCCGCGCCTGCGCCCGATCCGCGCGCCGGCGACAAGGCCTTCGAGCAGGCCCGAAAGCTGCTGAAGGCCATTGACGGGCTGCTGGAGGAGACGGCCAAGGAGCGCTACGATGCCCGCCGGCTTCCCAGCAAGGACGAGTTCCTCGTCACCCCCATCTGGACCGAGACCCGCGAGGACCGCCAGGACCGGATTCGCGAGCTTCTCGATGCGGTGCTCGGGATCGTCACGGACGTTCCCATCGTACGCATGCAGAAGGCAATGGAGGCGCGCCGCAAGGCCATCTCCGAGCTCAAGGACGACATCGCCCGGCTGCACGAGAAGAAGCTGACCGCGCCCAAGGATGGCCTTCTGCCGGGCATTCTCACCGACACGGTCGAGAGCCTCGACGAGAAGATCAAGGACCTGGAGAAGCGCATCGCGGAGAACCGGGCCGAGATCGAGAAGGCCAAGGTCGAGATCCACGGAGCGCTTGCGAAATCAGGCATCGAGATGCCGCGCGAGCAGCTCGACCTCCTTCTCGACAGCGTGCTCTCGGACGATCTCATCAAGCTCGTCGCCACGTTCAACGGCGCGCGCATCATCGACGAGCAGCTCGCGGCCATGCTGGAGGCGACCGGCGACAATCTCAATGCCGCGCGCAAATATTTTGCCATGCACGCCGCGCTCTTCGCCATGATCGTGCATGCCCAGGGGTTGCTCATCGAGAAGATCGACACGGTCTACATGCCCCGCATGGCGGCCATCGAGCGCGACATCGCCAAGGCCCGGCGCGAGACCAAGCGGCTTCTGCGCGGCCCCAATCGCGAGGACCAGCGCCGCGCGCTCCGGGCCAATCTCAAGAGCCAGGACTTCGCCCGCCGGGTGGCGCAGTACTACCGCAACTACCTCCTGAAGCAGCGCGAGCAGATCGCCCGGGCCCGCGCCAAGACCATCCGCGACCTGCGCATCGCCGACAACACCTACGAGACGGTGGAGGCTAGCTTCGAGCTCAGGGCGCTGATCCGCGATGCCACGGCCGCCTTCAAGGCCTTGCAGACCCTCGAGACGCCCGGCTTCGACCAGATCTTCAAGAACAAGGAGCTTCGGCGCGAGTTCGAGAACCTGACGCGCAAGCTGGACGTTCCCACCTCCTGAGCCTGCCGCGCGGCACCGTGGCGCCGGGCGCGGCGCGTGCGACAACCCGCGTGCGCATCTTTTTCCATTTTTACCGTATAATCCCTTGCGAAGCCCGTGAGGCGGGCGCCATGTTGCAGACGGCATGATGCCATGTCATGCTCGATCCACGGCCTTGGCAATGACCGGAGCCGGATCGAGGCGTCGATCGGGGATGGGGGTATGGCCGCAGGTTGATGAGTGAGGGTCTTTCCATGGACTATGCCAAGACGTTCGCCGAGGCGCTGAGGGCCTTGAAGGAGGAAGGCAATTACCGCGTCTTCGCCGACATCCGTCGCGAGCGTGGTCGCTTTCCGCTCGCCCGCCTCTATTCCGGCAGCACCGTCAAGGAGATCCGGGTCTGGTGCTCCAATGACTATCTCGGCATGGGCCAGAATCCGAAGGTGCTCGAGGCCATGCACCGGGCCATAGACGAGGCCGGCGCGGGCTCGGGCGGAACCCGAAACATCTCCGGAACCACCCATTATCACGTGGAGCTCGAGGCCGAGCTCGCCGATCTGCATGGCAAGGAGGCGGCGCTCCTGTTCACCTCCGCCTATGTGGCGAACGATTCCACGCTCAGCACCCTGCAGAAGCTCCTGCCCGGCTGCGTGATCTTCTCGGACCAGAAGAACCATGCCTCCATGATCGCCGGCATCCGCCATGGCGGCGGGCCGAAGCGCATCTGGCCCAACAACGATATCGATGCCCTCGAGGCGCTCCTCAAGGAGTATGACCGCGATACGCCCAAGGTGATCGCCTTCGAGTCCGTCTACTCCATGGACGGCTTCATCGCTCCCATCGCCAGGATCTGCGATTTGGCGGAGAAGTACAACGCGCTGACCTATCTCGACGAGGTGCATGCGGTCGGCATGTACGGCCCGCGTGGCGGCGGCATCTCCGAGCGTGACGGCGTCGCTGACCGGGTCGACATCATCAACGGGACGCTGGCCAAGGCCTATGGCGTCATGGGCGGCTACATCGCGGCAAATGCCGACATTTGCGATGCCATCCGCTCCTATGCGCCGGGCTTCATCTTCACCACCTCCGTTGCGCCCGCCATTGCGGCCGGCGCGCTCGCCAGCGTGCGGCACCTGAAAGAGAGCAGCGCCGAGCGCGAGGCCCAGCAGGAGCGCGCCCGCACCCTGAAGGAGCGCCTCACACGCTCGGGCCTGCCGGTGCTCGACAATCCGAGCCACATCGTGCCCGTCATCGTCGGCGATCCGGTGCGCTGCAAGCGGCTTACCGACGCGCTGATGGACCGCTACGGCATCTATGTCCAGCCCATCAACTATCCGACCGTGCCGCGCGGCACCGAGCGCATCCGCCTCACCCCCGGCCCGCTGCATACGGACGATGAGATGGACTATCTGGTCGAGGCGCTGAATACGCTCTGGGGCGAGATGAACCTCCAGCGCGCCGCCTGACCGCCCAAGGGAGCGAAACGCGGGCCTCGGACAATGGCCGTCGATTACAGGACCGGACCATCATCGCGATCGATCCAAGAAGGCGGCGGGGCAAGCCCTGCATCCGTCAGCTTCGGATCACGGCTTACGATGTCCTGGATTGTCTGGCAGGCGGAATGAGCGGGGATGAAATCCCCGCCGGTTTCCCCGAGCTTGCGCGAGACGATATTCACGCTCGCCTGGCCTTTGCAGCAGATCGGGAACGGCGTCTCGTCGGGCCAAGAGAGGCATGAGACTGCTTTTCGACGAGACCCTATCTCGTCGCCTCTGTCAGGCACTCGATGGCATATTTCCATTCTCGCCATGTCGCACTGCCCGACCTTCAAGCACCAGCGACCTCGGGTCGAGTCTCAGTTTGAATCTTTGGGCGCGCTATCCCATTCGCGTCTACCGCGCGTGACGCGGCGATCCGGGGCGGCCGGCCCAGCGCCGGTCGGGGTTTGTCAACCCGGATCGGAAGGTTCAGGCCAGCCTCTGTGCAAGGCGCCAGGGCCGGCATGAACGGTAGGGGCGGGCCCGCAAACCCCGGCCCGCAAGGGCGCGGGGGGCAACGCTCCGCCGGTCGGGGCTGTCAGCCCGCGCCGCGCCCGCCGCGCTCTCGCGCCCTATGCGCATCTTCTGCGTCTTCTTCCCTCGAAGGGCTTGCCTTGCCCGGCGCCGGTTGACACCATGGCGATCGTGCGCCCGCGCGCCCCGGTGCGATCGGGCATTGGTCCGGCAAGAGCGACAAGGAGGACGATATGGGGCAGTCTGACGGCTCGGGTGGCCAAACCGCCCGCTGCATCGCATTGGTTGGTCCCTATTTGAGCGGCAAGACCACCTTGCTCGAGGCCATACTTGCCCGCACGGGCGCCATTCCCCGCCAAGGCTCCATCTCTGCCGGCAACACGGTGGGCGACGGGGCGCCCGAGGCGCGCGCCCACGGCATGAGCGTGGAGATGAACGTGGCCGAGACCGAGTTTCTCGGCGACAAGTACGTCTTTCTGGACTGTCCGGGCTCCATCGAGTTCCAGAACGAGGCCGTGGCCGCCCTCACGGGCGTCGATGCGGCGGTGGTGGTGTGCGAGCCGGACGAGAAGAAGGTGCCCGCGCTCCAGCTCATCCTCAAGCAGCTCGAGGATCGCGGCATCCCCCACTTCCTGTTCCTCAACAAGATCGACAAGGCGGAGGGGCGCGTGCGCGACATCCTCCCTGTTCTCCAGCCTGCGAGCGCGGTGCCCCTCGTGCTCAGGCAGATTCCCATCTGGGAGAAGGACATCGTCACGGGCTTCGTCGATCTCGCCCTCGAGCGCGCCTATCTCTATCGCGAGCATGCGCCGAGCGAGGTGATCGAGCGGCCCGAGGCACTCGCCGATCGCGAGGCGGAGGCCCGCTTCTCCATGCTGGAGAAGCTCGCGGATTATGACGACGAGCTGATGGAGCAGCTTCTCGAGGACATCGAGCCGCCCAAGGACAAGGTGTTCGAGGATCTTGCCGCCGAGCTGCGCGAGGGCGTGATCTGCCCGGTGCTGCTGGGCTCGGCGGAGCATGGCCAGGGCATCTTGCGGCTGATGAAGGCGCTCCGGCACGAGGCGCCGACCGTCGAGCGCACCGCCGCGCGCCTTGGCGTCGATGCCGGCAAGGACGTGGCCCAGGTGCTCAAGACCCTGCACACGGCCCATGCGGGCAAGCTCTCTCTCGTTCGGGTCCTCTCGGGGCAATTCGCGGACGGCGCCACGGTTTTCGGCCCCGATGGCGATGCACGCATCTCCGGCATCGTCTCACTGTCGGGCCAGGATGTGGTCAAGCGCGGCACGGCCGGGGCCGGAGAGACGGTCGCGCTCGGCCGGCTCGATCCCATCCAGACCGGCCAGACCATCACCACGGACAAGGCGGGTGTCGAGCAGATCGCGCCGCCGCCCCCGCCGCGCCCGGTCTATGGCCTCGCCATCTCCGCCAAGGAGCGCAAGGACGAGGTCAAGCTCACGACCTCGCTCGCCAAGATCATCGAGGAGGACCCCTCCCTTTCCCTGGTGCAGGATCAGGACCTCGGCGAGATGGTGCTCTGGGGCCAGGGCGAGATGCATCTGCGCGTGGCGCTCGAGCGGCTGAAGCGAAAATACGGCATCGAGGCCGGGACGCGTCCGCGGCAGATCCCCTACAAGGAGACCATCCGCAAGCCGGTGGAGGTGCGCGGCCGGCACAAGAAGCAGTCCGGCGGGCATGGCCAGTTCGGCGACGTGGTCATCGACATCAAGCCCCTGCCGCGCGGCAGCGGGTTCGCGTTCACGGACACCATTTCCGGCGGCGTGGTGCCGAAGCAGTACATCCCCTCCGTCGAGGCCGGCGTGAAGGAGTACATGACGTCGGGGCCGCTCGGCTTCCAGGTGGTCGATATCGCCGTCACGCTGAAGGACGGCTCCTATCACAGCGTCGACTCCTCCGACCAGGCCTTCAAGATGGCGGGGCGGCTCGCCATGTCCGAGGGCCTGCCGCAATGCTCGCCCGTCCTGCTCGAGCCGATCATGGCGGTGGAGATCGCCGTGCCCTCGGATGCCACGGCGAAGGTGAACGGCATCATCTCGTCGCGGCGCGGCCAGATCCTCGGCTTCGATGCCCGCCCGGGCTGGCCCGGCTGGGATCTGGTGCAGGCGCACATTCCCGAGGCCGAGATCGCCGATCTCATCATCGAGCTGCGCTCGGCGACGGCGGGGGTCGGCAGCTTCACCGCCACGTTCGACCATCTGGCGGAGCTCACCGGCAAGCTCGCCGAGGAGGTCCTGAAAAGCCACGACAAACAGGCGGCCTGAGCAGGGCCACCCTCCCGCGTGGCGCCCGCCATCCTTGTTCTGTGGGGGCGACGCGCGCTACGAGCGAGGAGACCGCACCTATGTCCCAGTCCCCACCCAAGCACGGCGACGTCTGGTGGACCGAGCTGATGACGCGCACGCCGGAAGGGGCGAGCGCCTTCTATTGCGACCTGTTCGGCTGGACCGCCAGGGTCGTGAGCATGCAGGCCGTGGGCGAGCCATCGACGGCAGGCGAGCTGGCTTATACGCTGTTCATGGTGGACGGAAACCCGCAATGCGGCGCCTTCACGATGACAAATGGCGAGTTCGAGGGCGTGCCGCCGCACTGGTTCAGCTATTTCGCGGTCGACGATGTCGATGCGGCCTGCGAGAAGGTGGTGGCTTTGGGCGGCAGGGTTCTGAAATCTCCCTTCGAGATCAAGGGAACGGGCCGGATCGCCATCGTCCAGGACCCGGAAGGCGCCGTTTTCGGCATCGGCCAGGCGGCGGCTATGAACGAATAGGCAGTCATTCCCTCGCTGCAACCGAAAACGCCTCCGGAGCGTATGAAACATGTCGGGCGGGGGCGGGGCAGCGCGGCCAAAGGGCTCGTGCGCGACATATCCGTGCGCATGGGTGCGCCGTGCATGCCCCGCATCTCGGCCGGTAGCGTGTCGGCGATGGCGGCCCGCCCCCGATGCGTTCGCCCCCGTTCTCGCGCGAATGTGAGTTGCGTGGCGCGAAGCCCTTCGGCTGGATTTGCGCGCGGCCCGGAACGCCGGGAAAGGGCCGGATAACAAGGACGGCCGCGATGGCACGCGAAGGCACGCGATGGCACAAGCGCGGCCGGGACAGCCAGGACAGGAAAAGGACGAAAGACCCATGCTCATCAAACGCCCGCGCGGCTGGGAGATCGCGGAAGCGCTCGCCACGCCTGAGGACGTGTTCCTGAATCGCCGCGCCCTCATCAAGGGGGCGGGCTCCATCGCCGCGGCCGGTGTCATCGGCGCGGCCCTGCCCGCGGAGCTGGCGCTTGCCAGGGCGGACGAGCGCACGGTCTGGGCGAAATACTACCCTGGCAAGCGCAATCCGAAATACAAGCCCGGTCGGCCCATCACGCCCGAGGACATCAACGCCGCCTACAACAATTTCTACGAGTTCGGATCGCACAAGCAGATTTCGCGCGCCGCCCAGGCGCTGAAGGTGCGCCCCTGGACCATCCGCATCGACGGTCTGGTGGAAAAGCCCTTCATCCTCGATTTCGACGACCTCCTCAAGAAGGTCTCCATCGAGGAGCGGCTCTATCGCCATCGCTGCGTCGAGGCCTGGTCCATGACGGTGCCCTGGTCCGGCTTCCCGATGGCCGATCTCGTCCGTCTTGCCCGACCGCTCTCCTCGGCCCGGTTCGTGCGCATGGAGACCTTCGTGGACAAGAAGGTTGCGCGCGGCCAGCTCGCCCACTGGTATCCCTGGCCCTATGTGGAGGGCGTGACCATGGCGGAGGCCATGAACGCGCTCGCCTTCATGGTGACCGGGGCCTATGGCAAGCCGCTGCACAAGCAGTTCGGCGCGCCCATCCGCCTGCACCTGCCGTGGAAATACGGCTTCAAGTCCATCAAGTCGATCGTGCGGGTGAGCTTCACCGACAAGCGGCCGAAGAGCTTCTGGGAGACGGTGCAGGGCCGGGAATACGGCTTCTGGGCGAATGTGAACCCGAAAGTGCCGCATCCGCGCTGGAGCCAGGCCACCGAGCGCGTGCTCGGCACGGATGAGCGGGTGCCGACCCGCATCTACAACGGCTATGGCCCGTGGGTCGCCCATCTCTACAAGAACATGAAGGGCGAGCGCCTGTTCATGTAGGGCGGCGGTTTCCTCTCCGGGCGATCAGAAATCGAGGGGCAGGATGGGCACCTCGGCGCCAGCCTCGAGCGCCGGCGCGTGCGGCGGGCGGACGATCAGGCAGTCGGCCTGGGCAAGGCGCGTCATCAGGGCGCTGTCCTGGCTGTCCGTGGGCGTGACGCGGCGCCGGCCCTCGCCGTCGGTCTCGCTGGTGGCGCGCATATAGTGCTGACGGGGGCCGTTCTCGGGCAAGGGCGCGGCGAGGATGGCGCGCCGGGTGCCACTCGCGTGAGAGGCGTCCGCCGGCCGGCCCGTGAGGCGCGCGATCAGCGGCACGGCGAAGATACGGGCGCAGATCATCGCCGAGACCGGGTTTCCGGGTACGCCGATGACCCGCTGGCCCGCGCCATGGCCCGGTGCGCGGCCCGGCCCGCCGGTCGTGAGACGGCCATACATCAGCGGCTTGCCGGGCCGCATGGCAATGCGCCAGAAGGCGAGATCCATGCCCCGCGCCTTGAGTGCGTCCTGCACGAGATCGTGCTCGCCCACCGAGGCCCCGCCAATGGTGAGCAGGATGTCCGCGCCTTCGGCCGCCGCGATATGGGCGTCCAGGCTCTCGCGCGTATCGCGGGCGATGCCGAGAAGGCGCGGCTCGGCGCCAGCGGCGGCGAGCATGGCCGCGAGCCCGTAAGGGATCGAGGACACGATCTGGTCGGCCCGCGGCGTCTCGCCCGGCATGACCAGCTCGTCCCCCGTTGCGAGAATGGCGACCACGGGTCGGCGCACCACGGACAGGCGGCCATGGCCCATGGCGGCGGCAAGGGTGAGATGGCGGCTCTCCAGTACGAGGCCGGCCTCGAGGAGCACCGCGCCTTGCGTGAAGTCCATGCCGCGCGGGCGGATCGCCGTGCCCTTCGCTACGGCCTCGAGAATGGTGACGCGCCCTCCCTCCCGGCGGGTCTTTTCCTGCATCACCACCGTGTCGGCGCCCTCGGGCACCGGCGCGCCCGTGAAGATGCGCGCCGCCTCGCCCGGGCCGATGGCGCGCCCGAGGCCATGGCCCGCGGCCGCCTCGCCGACAATGGCAAGGCTCGCGGGGGTCTCGGCAATATCGGCCGCGCGCAGCGCATAGCCGTCCATGGCGGAGGCATCGAATGGGGGCTGGGTGAGTTTCGCTTCCAGATCCGCCGCGAGGGTGCGCCGGTGCGCGTCCATGAGCGAGACCGTCTCGCGCTCCAGAGGCTGCGCATCGGCCAGGATGCGCGCAAGCGCCTCCTCCACGGGGAGCAGCGGTTGCGCACGGTCAGTCATGCCCGCCATCCTCGGCGCGCCAGTGGCCGGACCGGCCGCCCGATTTCTCGATGAGCCGGATATCCATGAAGCGCATGCCCCGGTCCACGGCCTTGAGCATGTCGTAGATGGTGAGGCAGGCGATGGAGACGGCGGTGAGCGCCTCCATCTCGACCCCCGTCTGCCCCGTGACCCGCACACGCGCCGTCACGCGGATGCCCGCCGGTGCCTCGCTCGGCGCGAAGGCGACCTCGGCCTTGGTGATGGCGAGGGGGTGGCAGAGCGGGATGAGCTCGGAGGTGCGTTTGGCGGCCATGATGCCGGCGATGCGCGCCGTGGCGAGCACATCGCCCTTTTTCGCCGTGCCCGAGCGCAAGATGGCGAGGGTCTCGGGGGCCATGGCGACGAAGCCCTCGGCCACCGCCTCGCGGGCGGTGACGGCCTTCTCCGACACGTCCACCATGCGCGCCGCGCCCTCGGAGTCGAGATGGGTCAGCGTCCTGCCGCCCTTCGCATGCTCGTCCGTCTCGCTCATGCCGTCCGCCTCGCTCGTCCCGCGTCCCTCGCGCTCATGGCTGGCCCGCTTCGCTCTGCGCATCCGCGCCGGTGAACAGCGCGCGTGTTGCCGCTGCCACATCGCGCTGGCGCATCAGGCTCTCGCCGACGAGAAAGGCGCGCACGCCCGACCGCGCGAGCCGCTCGAGATCGCCGCGGGTCGAGATGCCGCTTTCCGAGATGACGAGCGGTCCGGGCGGAATGCCCTCTGCCAGGCGCTCGGTGGTCTCCAGCCGGGTCTCGAAGGTCTTGAGATCGCGATTGTTGATGCCGATCATGTGGGCGCCGAGGCCAAGGGCCCGGTCGCGCTCGGCCTCGTCATGCACCTCGATGAGCGCTGTCATGCCCCAATGCTCGGCCGCGTCCTTGAGCTCGCCGGCGAGCGTGTCGTCCACGGCGGCGAGAATGACGAGGATGCAGTCCGCGCCCCAGGCCCGCGCCTCGACCACCTGATAGGGGTCGATCATGAAATCCTTGCGCAGGACGGGAAGGCTCGCCGCCTCGCGCGCCGCGGTCAGATAGTCTGGCGCGCCCTGGAAGGACGGCGCGTCGGTGAGAACGGAGAGGCACTGGGCGCCGCCCGCCTCATAGGCGCGGGCGAGGGTCGCCGGGTCGAAATCGGCGCGAATGAGGCCCCTAGAGGGGCTCGCCTTCTTGATCTCGGCAATGAGCGCGAAGCCGCCCGCCACGACCCGGTTGGCGA
>JALUTE010000314.1 GCA_027058255.1 Methyloligella sp.
ATCCAGCAACAGGCATGCCGGCGCGGCGCTAGTCGCGATCCCTGCCGGCGCGCCCCTCTTGCTCGCCGCTTGTGGGCTCGGGAGGCAGTATTTCCTGAACCGTGCCGTGGGCGCTGTGGTCGATGGCGGCCTTGAGAAGGAGAAAGAGCGCCACCGCATTGAGAATGTGCCAGGCGAAGTGGGTGCCCACATCGTGCCCGGCGACGGCGATCCGCTCGCACAGGACCGTGTCGAAGCTGCGAAAGGCCATGGCGGTGAACAGGGCCAGCCCCGCGGAGAGCAGGTAGAGACCCGCCGGATGGCGCCGGTTGCGCAAGAGATGTCCGATGACGAGCAGCGCGAGCAGGGCCGGCGCATAGCCCAGCGTTCCGTTGAGGCAGGGCATGGCCGCAACGCCCGATCCCTGGCCGAGCGGGCGGGCCAGGGAGATCGGCACCCAGCCGATGGCGTCGGGGGCACAGCGCACCAGGGTCGCGAGCCAGGACAGAACGGCGAAAGCCGCCGTCAGGGCAATGGTCACGCCCGGCGTGAGGCGCAGGAAGCTCGCCAAGGCAACCGCGAGATAGACCAGCATGAAGGCCGTGATGGCGCCAACATCGGCGAGCTTGCCCCATGCCGTGCCGAAGATGTGAAAGAGCGTGCTTCCCACCCCGATGAGGATCACGAGGTCTATCAACAATGCGTGATCGGCCGTGCGCTCCCAGGCGGGCTTGGCCAGAAGGAAGAGCCATGCCGCCGCCGCGGCGATGAAGAAGGCGATGTTGGAGAGGACGTTGACCGGCTCGGCCCACAGGCCGGGGTCCGAGCCGCGCTCGCAATAGAGGTAGACCTTCTCGTTCCAGCGCCAGAAATCGCCCATCGCGCCCTCCCGTCTCGGCGCCCTTGGGTGGCCACAGTCTTGCGCCTGCGTCAAGGGGTGGAGCCCGGGTCCGGTCCGAGGTGCGGCTCACGGTCCATCACGGTCGCGCGATGTGTGACGAAATGCACAGAAGGCGAGAGCGGCGTTTGGCATGATGGCGCCAAGCGTTCGGCCTGAAGCCGGAGGCGGATCGGATAGTGTGCAGAGCCGAGGAGGAGACGAGGACATGAAAGGACGGAGCATGAGAGGAGCGATTGCGCTCGGCGCCGCGGCGCTGGCGCTCGCCATGGCCTGGCCCGTGACGGCGGACGCCCACCGCGGCGGCCGGGCGGGCTATGGCATGGTCTCGGCCACGAGCTGGTACGACCCCAACAAGCGGATCACCGCGCCGGTGCGCCGGCGCAACGGAAGCTGGGAGGTGCGCCTTCCCGGCGGCACCTGGCTGCCCTGTTTCGGCGGCTGCGCCAACACGCTGCGCACGGAGTATCTGGACTTCTGGATGGAGCAGTTCCAGGGCGGCGGGCACTCCCGCTGAACCCATCGGGCGCGCGCCAATGCGCGCCCGAGACCGTCCGGGCCATGGCGCCGCAATTCGCCGAACGCGCGCGGCCTATTCCTTGTCCTTGGCCGGCTTGACCACGCGGATGTGGAGCTCGCGGAGCTGGGCCGCGGAGACCTCGGAGGGCGCGCCCATCATCAGGTCCTCGGCCTGCTGGTTCATGGGGAACATGGTGACCTCGCGGATGTTGGGCTCGTCGCACAAGAGCATGACGATGCGGTCGATGCCCGGCGCGATGCCGCCATGGGGCGGGGCGCCATATTGCAGCGCCCGCAGCATGCCGCCGAACTTCTCCTCCACAACCTCGGGCCCATAGCCCGCGATCTCGAACGCCTTGAGCATGATCTCGGGTTCGTGGTTGCGGATGGCGCCCGAGGAGAGCTCGACGCCGTTGCAGACGATGTCGTACTGCCAGCCGAGCACGTCGAGAGGGTCGAGCGTCTCCAGCGCCTCGAGGCCGCCTTGCGGCATGGAGAAGGGGTTGTGGGAGAAGTCGATGCGCTTTTCCTCCTCGTCCCACTCATACATGGGAAAGTCCACGACCCAGCAGAACTCGAAGCGATCCTCCGGAACGAGGCCGAGCTCGTGCGCAATATGGGTGCGCGCAGCGCCCGCGAAATCCACGAAGCGGGCCGGAATGCCGGCAACGAAAAAGACCGCATCGCCATCGCCGAGGTCGAGCTCCTGGCGGAGCTGCTGGGTGACGCCGGGGCCGAGATTCTTGGCGATGGGGCCCGCGCCCTCGCCGTCTCGGAAGAAGATGTAGCCGAGGCCCGGCTGGCCCTGGCGTTGCGCCCAACCATTCATCCGGTCGCAGAAGGCGCGTGAGCCGCCGCCCCTCGCGGGGATCGCCCAGACCTCGGCGTTCTCGGTCCATTCGCGGCCCTTGGCGTGCTTCTCCAGGAGGCTTGCGAAGATCTTGAAGCCCGAGCCGCGGAAATGGTGGCTCACATCCGCCATCTCGATGGGGTTGCGCAGATCCGGCTTGTCGGTGCCGTAGAGCCGCATGGCCCGCCAATAGGGAATGCGCGGGAACTCTTGGGTGACGGGCTTGCCCTCGCCGAACTCCTCGAAAAGGCCCCGGAGCACCGGCTCGACCGCCGCGAACACGTCGTCCTGCGTCACGAAGCTCATCTCGATGTCGAGCTGGTAGAACTCGCCGGGGCTGCGGTCGGCGCGGGCATCCTCGTCGCGAAAGCAGGGCGCGATCTGGAAATAGCGATCGAAGCCCGCGATCATGATGAGCTGCTTGAACTGCTGCGGCGCCTGGGGCAGGGCGTAGAACTTGCCGGGATGCAGGCGCGAGGGCACCAGGAAATCACGCGCGCCCTCGGGACTCGAGGCGGTGAGAATGGGGGTCTGGAACTCGAAAAAGCCCGCCTCGCGCATGCGCCGCCGGATCGAGGCGATGATCTCGGAGCGCTTCATGATGTTGGCGTGCAGCGTCTCGCGGCGCAAGTCGAGAAAGCGGTATTTGAGCCGGGTCTCCTCCGGGTAATGGGGCTCGCCGAAGACGGGCAGCGGCAGCTCCCTGGCCTCGGAGAGCACCGTGAGCTCGCGGATGAACACCTCGACCTCGCCGGTGGGCAGCTTCGGGTTGACCGTGTCGGGCGTGCGCGCCTTGACCTCGCCGTCAATGCGCACGACCCATTCGGCGCGCACCTTCTCCACATCGGCGAAGGCCGGGCTGTCGGGATCGGCGACGCATTGGGTGAGGCCGTAATGGTCGCGCAGGTCGATGAACAGGAGCCCGCCATGGTCGCGCACCCGGTGCACCCAGCCCGAAAGGCGGACCGTCTCGCCCACATCGCCGGCGCGCAGCGCGCCGCATGTGTGCGTGCGGTAGGCGTGGAGCTGGGCCGCCGCCTTGGCCACACCTTTGCCCTTGGGCGCCCGCTTGCGCCGTGCGCCGGCAGTGCCTTGCGCCTTGGCGGTCGTCTTCGCGCTCTTCTTGGCGTGTTGCGTCTTCGCCTTGGCCTTGCCGGCCGCTTTGCCCTTGCCGGCCGCGCGTTTAGCCCCGGCCGATGTCGCCTTTGCCCGTGCCATGGATGATGCGTCTCTCGTGAAATGCGCCCTGCCGGCGCGGCCCCGCGCCCGGCTCTCGTGCCTCTGGATGACGATGTGGCAAGCCCCGCCT
>JALUTE010000315.1 GCA_027058255.1 Methyloligella sp.
CCGCAGGCGCTTGGCCATCGCCTCGGGCTTGGTGCCATAGGCGAAATGGGCAACGAACCTGCCGTCCGGGCCCATCAGATAGACGATGGAGCTGTGATCCATCAGATAGTCGTCCCCCTCGCCGCCTCCTTCCGCCGCACCTTGCGCCTTGGCGTAGTAGACCCGGAACGTTTTCGCCATGGCGCGGATCTCCTCGGCCGTGCCGGTGAGCCCCACCATGCGCGGGTGAAAATTCGCCACGTAGGAAGCCACGCGTTCGACCGTGTCCCGCGCCGGGTCGATGGTGACGAAGACGGGCGTAATGCGCTCCGCCGCCGGACCCAAAGCCTCCAATGCCGCGGTCATGACCTGCAATTCCGTGGGGCAGACATCGGGGCACGAGGTGTAGCCGAAGAACATCAGCATGTAGCGGCCGCGGAAATCCTTCTCGGTCACGCGCCGGCCGGTGTGGTCGGTCAGGGAGAAGGCACCGCCGATCTGAACCTCGCCCGTGCTGCGGGTGGCACCCGCCGGCGCTGCATCGTGGTGGAACAGCGCGTCTCTCAGCCCGGGATTGATGACGAGTGCTAGAGCGGCGCCGGCCGCGAAGGCGACAACGATCACGGCGAGGAATTTCAGTCGCATGGGCTCCCTCCAGGGCCTTGGAATTGCAGCCCTCAATGTAAGGGCGCATGTCACGGCGAAAAGGGTGCCGATCGCCGCATCACTCGCCGATCTGGGTCAACGCGCCATGGCGGCGGGCATCGGCCAGAAAGTAGTGAAAGAGCCCGTAGCCGATCGCAAGATAGACCGCATTGAGCGAAAAGGCCCACAACAGGCTGTCGGTGCGCACGGCCCCTTCGAGCAGCACCGCCCGCATGCCCTCGAACACATGGGTGGGCGGTAGCGCCATGGAGACCGGCTGAAGCCATTCGGGCAGTGCGCTCAAGGGATAGTAGACGCAGGCGAGCGGCAGGATCACGAACACCACCGACCAGGCAATGGCCTCGGCGCCGAGCCCGAAACGCAGAACCACCCCGCTCGTCGCGATCCCGAGCGCCCAGCCGGTGGCGAGCAGATTGACGAAGAAGGCGGCGAAGGCGAGCCCCAGGGAGAACAGGTTGAAATCGAAGAACAGCCAGGCGAGCAGCGCCACCGGCACCAGGGCGATCAGCAGCCGGATGAGGCTCACCAGCATGAAGCCGGCGATGATCTCGTTGGGCCTGAGCGGGCTGATGAGCAGATGGCCGAGATTGCGTGACCACATCTCTTCGAGGAAGGGAATCGAGAAGCCGAGCTGGCCGCGCACGACGATGTCCCAGAGCAGCACCGCCGCGATGAACACCCCGGCCGCAGCGCCCGCATTGCTGGTTGCGCCCGCGAGATAGGTCTGCAGGAAGCCCCACATGAGCATCTGCACCAGCGGCCAGTAGACGAGCTCGACAATGCGCGGCCAGGAGCCGCGGATGAGATACCAGTAGCGCAGCCCCATGGCGCCGACGCGCCGGGCCGAGGCGCGGAGCCCATGCGGGTCGTGCAAGGGAACGCGCTCGCTCATGGCTTCGCCCCGCAGCCTGGCCGCATGGCCGCGCCCGCAGTACCGGCCTTCGGCCCTTCCCCGCCCATGGTCGCGCCCGACCGGCCGCGCCCGCGCACGATGTCGAGAAACACCTCCTCCAGCGTCTCCCGACCGAATGCGCGCACGAGCTCGGCGGGCGGCCCGTCGGCGACAATGCGCCCGGCCTCCAGCATGATGACCCGGTCGGCGAGACGCTCGACCTCGGCCATGTTGTGGGAGGCAAGCAGGATGGTCGCACCGCGCCGCTCCCGATAGGCCTCGAGCCGGCTGCGCATCCAGTCGGCCGTGTCGGGATCGAGAGAGGCAGTGGGCTCGTCGAGAAGCAGGAGCTCCGGGCCGTTGAGCAGCGCCTTGGCAAGCCCGACCCGGGTGCGTTGCCCCGACGAGAGCCGCCCGAGCGGGCGGTCGAGAAGCGGCCCGAGGCGCAGCTCCTCGGCCAGTTGGGCGATACGTCCGCGCGGGTCCTCGAGCCCGTAGAGGCGGCCATAGACCTCAAGATTCTCCCGGACCGTCAGGCGCATTGGCATGTCCACATAGGGGCTCTCGAAATTCATGCGGTGCAGAACGCGGTGGCGATGGCGGGCCATGTCGGCGCCGAAGACCCGCACCACGCCTGCGCTCGGCACCACGAGGCCCAGCAGCATGGCAATCGTCGTCGTCTTGCCCGCGCCATTGCCGCCGAGAAGCGCGACGATGGTGCCGGGCTCCAGAGCGAAGCTGATCCCATCCACTGCCGCCACGGGGCCGTAGGATTTGCGCACATCCTCGACCTCGACCGGCGGCGCTGAGGCGTCTCCTGTCATGGCCCGATGCACCCAAGACGGGGCACCGGCACGCCCGGCGGAGCGCCCCCCGATCCGACCCCTGAAGCGATATCCATGAAAACGCTCGTCTTTCTTTGTCCGCCTCGCTCATGATAGGTCTCGGTGGGCCGCAGGTGCGGCCCGTCCGGCCCACGCCTTCGCATGGCAGACGCCGCGAGGCAATATGGAAGCGAGAGCCAAGGCCCGACCACCCATCCCATCGGGGCAATCGAGATGTTGACAGTTGCAAGGCAAAGGATCGACACGGGCCCAAGCCGCCTTCGTCTGCAGACGATCGTCCGCCTCAGATGGTTCGCCATCGTCGGGCAGAGCCTGACGATCGCCACTGTGTATTGGGGCCTCGGCTTCGATCTGCCCATTGGCCTCAGCCTTGCCGTGATTGCGCTCTCGGCCTGGCTGAACATCTTTCTGCGCATCCGCTATCCGGCACGCACGCGCCTCGGCGCACCGCTTTCGACCATCCTGCTGGCCTACGACATCGCCCAGCTCGCGGCCCTGCTCTATCTCACAGGCGGGCTGGAGAACCCCTTCGCCTTCCTCATCGTCGCGCCCGTGACGGTGTCCGCAGCCACCCAGCCGCCCAAGCACACCGTGGCCCTCGGCATCGTCGCCGTGGTGACGGCGGCCTTTCTCGCCTTCTACCACTTGCCGCTGCCCTGGGCGCCGGACGACACCTTCACGACGCCGCTTCTCTATCGCCTCGGCCTTCTCGCGGCGATCACATGCGGCCTCGCCTTTCTCGGCCTCTATGCCTGGCGGCTCTCGACCGAGGCCAAGGAGATGTCCGACGCCCTCGCCGCCGCAGAGCTGGCCCTTGCGCGCGAGCAAAGGCTCCAGGCCCTCGACGGGCTCGCCGCGGCGGCGGCGCACGAGCTCGGCACGCCGCTCGCCACCATCACCGTGGTGGCCAAGGAGCTCGAGCGCGAGCTCCCGCCCGACAGCCCGCTCGCGGAAGACGCCCAATTGCTGCGCTCCGAGGCGCGACGCTGCCGCGAGATACTCGGCCGCCTGACGGCGCATCCGGGCACGGCGGGCGAGGAGGATCCCATGCACTCGCGCATGACGCTGACCCAGATCATCGAGGAGGCGGCCTCGCCCTACCGCTCCTACGATGTGGAGATCGCCATCATGGCGCGGCGCGGCGAGTCCGGCGAGA
>JALUTE010000316.1 GCA_027058255.1 Methyloligella sp.
GCCGACCCTGCTCGCCCTTCGCGGCCGCACCCACGAGCTCCATAGCGCCCTGGCGCTCGCCCGCGGCGGCGCCGTCTTCTGGACTCACACCGCAAGCGCCCGCATGACCATGCGCGATTTCTCCCTCGCCTTTCTCGGCACCTATCTCGCAGCCGCCGGGCAAAGCGTGCTCACCAGCGTCGGCGCCTATCGGGTCGAGGAGACCGGCATTCATCTCTTCGCGCGCATCGACGGCGATCACAGCACCATTCTGGGCCTGCCACTCCTGCCATTGCTGGGTGCCTTGCGCCGCGAGGAGGCATTGTTGTCATGAGCGCTGCGTCCAATGCCCCCTCGAGCGCCATCCCGCGCGCCTGTGTCATCGGCTGGCCCGTTGCCCATTCCCGCTCGCCCCTCATTCACGGCTTTTGGCTGCGCGCATATGGCATCGAAGGCGCTTACGACCGGCAGGCCGTGGAGCCGGGCGCCCTCGAGACCTTCCTGCGTGCCATGCCGGAGCGCGGCTATGTGGGTGCCAACGCCACCGTTCCCCACAAGGAGGCGCTTCTGGCGCTTGCGGCCGAGGCGAGCGAGGCGGCCCGCGCCATTGGCGCCGCCAACACCCTCTGGTTCGAGAATGGCCGGCCCCATGTCACCAACACCGATGCTTACGGCTTCATGACCCATCTCGCCCGCACCGCCCCCGGCTGGGATGCGCGCGACGCGCCGGCGCTCGTGCTCGGGGCGGGCGGCGCGGCCCGTGCCATCGTCTATGGCTTGCTGGAGGCGGGCGTGGAGGAGGTGCGGCTCGTCAATCGCACCCTTGCCCGGGCCGAGGCCCTGGCACGCGATTTCGGCCCGCGTGTGCGGGTGCACACCTGGGCCGAGCGCGAGCGGGCACTCGCTGGCTGCACCCTTCTGGTGAACACCACCACCCTCGGCATGACGGGTGCGCCGCCTCTCGAGATCGCCCTCGACGCCCTCGCGCCCGAGGCGGTGGTGGCGGACATCGTCTATGTGCCCCTCGAGACCCCGCTTCTCGCCGCGGCCCGCCGTGCGGGTCATCGCCCTGTGGACGGCCTCGGCATGCTCCTGCATCAGGCCGTGCCCGGCTTCGAGCGCTGGTTCGGCGTGCGGCCCGAGGTGACAGAGGCCCTGCGCGCCCGCGTCGTCGCCGACATCGAGGCGGGCGAGTCCCGCGGAGCGGGCGAGAGCGACGGGGCGGAGGCGTAATGCTGATCATCGGCCTCACCGGCTCCATGGGCATGGGCAAATCCACCGCAGCCGAGCGGTTCCGGGCCCACGGCATCCCCGTGTTCGATGCCGATGCCGCCGTCCACTGCCTTTATGGCGGCCCCGCCGCACCGCTCATCGAGGCCGCCTTTCCCGGCTCCACCCGCGACGGCAAGGTGGACCGCACGCGCCTTTCCGAAATCCTGGCACGCGACCCCGCCGGCTTTGCGCGCCTGGAGGCCCTCATTCACCCGCTCGTCGAGTCCGAGGAGCGCGCCTTTCTGCAGGACGCGGCGCGGCGCGGCGCCCCCATGGCGGTGCTGGAGATCCCGCTCCTCTTCGAGACCGGCGCCGATGCCCGCGTCGATGTCGTCGTCGTCGTCACGGCGCCCGAGGCCGTGCAACGCCGCCGCCTCATGGAGCGGCCCGGCATGACGGCCGAGAAGCTCGATGTCCTGCTCGCCCGCCAGATGCCCGACGCCGAGAAATGTGCGCGCGCCGATTTTGTTGTGGACAGCTCCGGCACCATTGCCGAGAGCCATGCCCGAATCGACCGGATTATCGCTAGTTTGCAGGGACGCGATGGCGAGGCGTTCGCGCGCTACTGGTCCACGAGCGCTCCGCCTCGCGAGCGTTCGTGACAGGGAGCCACCGCCCATGCTGCGCGAGATCGTGCTCGATACCGAGACGACCGGCCTCGACCCGAAATCGGGCCATCGCATTGTCGAGATCGGCTGCGTGGAGCTGATCAACCACATTCCCTCGGGCGCCGAGTTTCACCACTACATCAATCCCGAGCGCGACATTCCCGAGGAGGTGGTCGCCATCCACGGCATCACCAATGCGCAGGTCGCGGACAAACCCGTCTTCGCCGACATCGCGGACACGTTCCTCGACTTTCTGGGCGATGCCCGCCTGATCATCCACAATGCCGACTTCGACATGAAGTTCCTGAACTGGGAGCTCGATCTGGCGAAACGGCCGACCATCGCCATGGAGCGGGTCGTGGACACCCTCGCGCTCGCCCGGCGCAAGCATCCGGCAGGCCCCAACAGCCTGGATGCGCTTTGCAAGCGTTACGGCATCGACAATGCGCACCGCACCAGGCACGGCGCGCTTCTCGACTCCCTGCTGCTGGCGGAGGTCTATCTGGAGCTGATCGGCGGCCATCAGGCGGCGCTCGACCTCGCGAATGTGGAGCGCCCACTCACGGCGTCCGAGCCGGGCGAGAAGGCGGCGACCGGCATTGGCCCGCGGCCCGAGCCCCTGGCGCCACGCCTCACCGATGCCGAGAGGCACGCACATCGCGCCTTTGTCGAGTCCCTCGGCGAGAATGCCCTTTGGCGCCACTACAAGGCCCGCTGAAGGCTCGTCGCTCCCGGCTCAGCCTTCGCTGTCACTGTCCCCGTCGCTCCCACGGCCATTTGTCTCGCTCTCGGCCTCGCCCGGATCGTTGGCGGCGGCCTGGCTCATATTGCGGGCGAACACAGCGGCGAAATCCACCGGGTCCAGCAGGAGCGGCGGATAGCCGCCCTCATGGGTGAGCTCCGCGATGAGCCGGCGCAGGAACGGATAGAGCAGGGCCGGGCAATTGATATGCAGGACCGGCGTGCGCATCGCCTCCGGCACATGGGTGAGCCGGAACGCGCCCGCATAGACGATCTCCAGATTGTACAGCACCTTGTCGCCTGCGCTGGCCCGCGCCTTGAAGTCGATCTCGCTCTCGAACACATCCTCGGCGATCTCGCTCGCCTGGCGGGCCCGCACATGAATGGCGATCTCGATATTCGCCTGCCCGCCCGCCGCCTTGAGCGCGGCCGGCGCATTGGGGTTCTCGAAGGACAGGTCCTTGATGAACTGGGCGAGCACGCTCACCTGGGGCGCGTTTTCACCCTCCGCGCCTTCCGCATCTGCGGGCCGCCCATTGCCATTGCTGTCATTGGACATCGCCTGTGGCCTCCTTCGCCACCGCTCAGCGAGCAATCGAGATGAGAGAGAAGCGAGATGGACGACGCCCCTAACACGCCGGCGCCGACCCGGCAATGCGGCCCGTCCCCACGCCGCGGCCACTGAGCCGCCATCGCCTGCCTGCGTCCCGCATCCAAGCAGGTTCGACCGCAAAGAGTGCGCAGAACCACACCCGGATCAGCCTGCGCCCTCGATTTTGCGAGACGAGAAAAGATCGCTAGCCGGGCGGAGCCTCGCCGAGGCTACCGCTTGCGCCAGGGAGAGCCGCCTTTCGACCGGGGCCGCTTGCGCGGCTCGCGACTCTCGTCCTCTTCCTCATTGAGACGCGTGAACTCGCCCTCGATGACCGGCCCGTCCC
>JALUTE010000317.1:0-3902 GCA_027058255.1 Methyloligella sp.
CCATCATGCGCGCGAGGCTGGCGGCACGGGCCTCCTGCCGCCGGCGATCGTGAGCGAGGGCGAGATCAGGCTCGAGCCGCCCGGGCTCACCGTCACTGTCGCGGCCTTGCTCGGGCGTGAATGACGCGCCGTTCCCGGGCTCGGGCGCCTATTTCCTCTCGCGTGCCTTTGCCTCCCGCCGCGCATTGGGGAAGAAGAGCTGGTGGCCCTTCAGGCGATAGGCGGCGATGGCGGCCTGCCCCTCCGGCCCGGTGATCCAGTCGATGAAGGCCTGGCCTTCGCGCCGCTTCACATGCGGGTGTCTGGCGGGGTTCACCAGAATGACCCCATAGGGGTTGAACAGGGCCGGATCGCCTTCCACCAGAATGGCGAGATCGCCGCGATTGGCGAAGGCGATCCAGGTGCCGCGATCGGTCAGTGCATAGGCGTTCATGGCCGAGGCGGCGTTGAGCGTGGCGCCCATGCCCGAGCCGGTCTCCCGGTACCAGCGCCCGCTTGCCGCGATGGGGTCGACATGGGCCGCCTTCCACAGGCGCAGCTCCTTCTTGTGGGTGCCGGAATTGTCGCCGCGCGAGGCAAAGGGCGCCTTCGCTTCTGCAATGCGTGCAAAAGCGGCGCTCGCGCTCTTGAGGCCCCTGATGCCGGCGGGGTCGGACCTGGGGCCGACGATGACGAAATCATTGTACATGACATCGAAGCGGGCCACGCCCCAGCCCTCGGCGACGAAACGCTCCTCCGCAGCCCGGTCGTGCACCAGAAGCACATCGCCATCGCCGTTCCTCGCATTCTTGATCGCCTGGCCGGTGCCGACGGCGACCACGCGCACCTCGATGCCGGTCCTTTCCGTGAATTTCGGCAGGATGGCGTCATAGAGGCCGGAATTGGCGGTGGAGGTGGTGGACTGGAGAATGATGAAGGGCTTTTCGCCGGCCGTTGCGGGCGCGGCGCCGGGCAGGCCTGCGAGGGCCGCCGCGATGACGACGAGGGCGAGAGCGGCGATGCGCGGTGAGGCGGGGAACATGGTTTTTCTCCTCGGGTCGTGGGCTGGGCGGCGATGTCCTAAAGGACGATGCGGCCGGCGAGATAATCGCGGGCCTCGCGCGAGGCGGGGCGGTCGAAGAAGGCGTCGGCCGGCGTGTGCTCGGTGATCCGGCCGCGATGCAGGAACACCACCTCGTCGGCGAGGCGGCCGGCCTGGCCGATGTCATGGGTGACGAAGACGATCTTGGTGCCGCGGTCATGGGCTTGCCGGACGATGCGCTCGATGGCGAGGGTCGCGGCCGGATCGAGGCTGGCGGTCGGCTCGTCGAGCAGCAGGACCTCGGGATCGAGGGCGAGAGCGCGGGCAAGCGCGAGGCGCTGCTGCTCGCCTCCGGAAAGGCGGCGTGCGGGCATGTGGGCGAGGGGCGTGAGGTCGGCCATGTCCAGCAGCGCGTCGAGCCGGCGCGCATGCGCGACACGCGAGCCGGGGCGCAGGGAGAGGGCGAAGGCGATGTTGCCGGCGACGGACCGGCGCAGCAGGACGGGGCTCTGGAACACCATGGCCTGGCGCCGCCGGACCGGCTCCGTGGGCGGTGCGCCGCCCCAGAGGATGGTGCCGGAGGTCGGAGGGACGAGACCATGCAGGAGGCGCAGAAGCAGGCTCTTGCCCGCGCCGTTGGGCCCCATGAGGACGGTGACCGTGCCGGGGCCGAGATCGAGATCGAGGGGCCCGAGGAGGCGCATGCCCGCCGTCTCGAAGACGAGCCCGCCAATGCGGGCCGGCAGGAGCGGTGCGCCGGCGCGGTCCGCCGACAACGGGAGGGATGGCGCGGCCTCAGGCATGGCGCTCGTCCCCGGTGCCGAGGCGGATGGCCATGACGGCTCCGTTCACGAGGAGTGCGATGGTCATGAGCACGAGGCCGAGGGCGAGGGCCAGGGCGAGCTCGCCCTTGGCGGTCTCGAGGGCGATGGCGGTGGTCATGACGCGGGTGACATGGGCGATGTTGCCGCCGACGATGATGACGGCGCCAACCTCGGCGATGGCTCGCCCGAAGCCCGCCAGGGCCACGGTGGTGAGCGCGAGGCGCCCCTCGCGCACCAGCACGGCGATGCGGCGATAAGGGGAGAGGCAGAGGGAGCGGAACTGCTCGCCATATTCCCGGTCGAGGTCCTCGATCACCTGGCGCGACAGGGCGGCGATGATGGGGGTGATCAGAAGGCTCTGGGCGATGATCATGGCCGTCGGCGTGTAGAGCAGGCCGAGAGCGCCGAGAGGGCCGGCGCGCGAGAGCGCCAGATAGACCAGGAGGCCAAGCACCACCGGCGGCAGGCCCATCAGGGCGTTGAGGACGACGAGCAAGGCGTTGCGGCCCGCAAAGCGGGCAATGGCGAGAAACGCGCCCGCGGGCAGGCCCACAAGCACCGCAATGGCAAGGGCCGACAGGCTGACCCGCAAGGAGAGGGCAATGATCTCCATCAAGGTGGGGTCGCCGGAGAGGACGAGGCGCGCGGCGAGGCGGAAGGCTTCTGCAAAATCCTGCATATCGAGTCCCATCCTGCGCAGTTGTGCATTCTTTACGCGATGATGCAGAAGCGCTCCGGGCTGCGCAAGGACCAGACCGCCGCCATTTCCCGGCTGGTGGTTAAAACTTTGTTGACGTCTGTGCCGGAAACTCGGGGGCAGAATCGCTATCGCTCATCTCCAGGGGGGACCTCTCATGGCCGTATTCGATCGGTGCGCAGGCCGGGCACGCATCCGTCCGGCAGCCCGGATCGTCATGGCGATGGCCCTGGTGCCGTTGCTCGGTGCCTGCGCGAACATGAACGAAATCGGCCGTCTGGCCGGTGGCGGGCGCGTGCCGCCCAGCCTGGCGAGCGGCGGCCCCGGGAGCGTCGGCGGCGCAAACGCCAGGCCGGCCCGTGCGGATGGGCAGAATGCCCTGCGGACCGCGACTCTCTACTGGGCCAGGGCGTTCGCGAAGAATCCGCGCGACGGCAAGGCGGCGGTGGCCTATGCGCGCAATCTCAAGGCGCTCGGGGCCAGGCGCAAGGCGCTGTCGGTGCTGCAACAGGCCCACATGTACAATTCGGCCGACAAGGCCGTGGCGTCGGAATATGGCCGGCTGGCGCTCGAGTTCGGGCAGGTGCGGCTGGCCGAGAAGCTGCTCGCCCGCGCCGCGGACCCGGCAAAGCCGGATTGGCGCATCCTGTCCGCGCGGGGCACGATTCTCGCCAAGCGGGGCGAGCATCGGGCCGCCCAGCGTCTGTTCGAGCGGGCCCTGGCGCTGGAGCCGGGACGGCCATCGCTCCTGAACAATCTCGCGCTGGCCTATGCGCTTGGCGGCGAGGCGGAGAAGGCCGAGAAACTGCTCAGAAAGGCGGTTCAGAGCGAGGGCGCCGCGCCGCGGATGCGCCAGAATCTCGCGCTGGTCCTGGGGCTTCGGGGCAAGTTCGAGGATGCCAGGCGCATTGCTGCCGTGGACCTTCCGCCGCGCCGGGCCGAGACGAGCGTGGCCTATTTGCGCAAGATGGTGAAGGCGGCGCCGGTGCCAAGCCGCGCGCCCAAGGCGCTAGCGCTGGCGAGCAAGCCTCTTGCGCTAGCAGCCAAACCGGCCATGGCTGCCGCTTCCACGCATCCTCGGGCGGCGGCCCGACTTCGCGGCACGGCACGGCCATCGGCTGGGCCGCGGGCGGCCCGCCTTTCCTCCAAGGAGCGGGCGCGGCTTGCCGACGCGGAGAGCTGGAGCTGGCAGGCGAGCATCAACGCGCCGCAATAGAGCCGGGCTCAAGCAGGCTTGCGCACCACAGCGGGGACCTTCGGAGGGCCGGGCCTTGGCCCTGGTCGTTTCGTGCCCGGCTCACATCTCGAAGGGGCGGTCGTGGGTGAGCGAGGGGATGCGGCTGCGGGCGCGCCTCACCTC
>JALUTE010000317.1:3912-10674 GCA_027058255.1 Methyloligella sp.
AGACGATCATCGCATGGCCGAAGGTGTCGCGCTCCACCTCGTGGCGGCCGCCCTGGGCGGCGGCGAGCACGAAACAGCCGGTCTCGATGGCCCGGGCGCGCAGGAGCACATGCCAATGCGCCTCGCCGGTCTGGCGGGTGAAGGCGGCCGGCACGGTGATGAAGTCCGCACCCGCCTGCGCAAGCGCGCGATAGAGGGCCGGAAAGCGCAGATCGTAACAGATGGTAAGGCCGAGCCGGCCCCAGGGCAGCTCCGCGAGCACGGCCCGCATGCCCGGCACGAAGGTCGCGGATTCGCGATAGGTCTCCCCGCCCGGCAGGTCCACGTCGAACATGTGAATCTTGTCATAGCGCGCCTGGATGGCGCCGTTCGGGTCGATGAGCACCGAGCGATTGGCAAGGCGTGTTGCGTCGAGATGGACCGGCGTTGCGCCGATATGCAGCCAGATGCCGAGCTCGCGCGCGAGTGCCCGGAAGCGGGCAATGGCGCGGCTTTCATCGGCGGGCTCGGCAAGGGCCGCGAGGCGCTTGCGGTCGAGCTCCATGAGGGCCGTGTTCTCCGGGGTCAGCACATAGTCCGCTCCGCCGGCCGCCGCCTCGCGAATGCCGGCCTCGGCGGCCTCCAGGTTGGGCTCGACGCTTCGGCCGGAGCGCAGTTGCACGAGGCCCGCCCTGAATGTCGTCTTCTCGGTCATGGCGCTCATCTCCCCACGCGGGCGACCCGACTCCCCCCGCGAACGACCCGGCCTTTGAGTTGGTGGAGCACCGTTCCCGGATCAACAGGGACCATCGGGGGCCATGAACGGATTGCCCGCCCTGCCGGTATCATCCCGCCTTCGCACCTTCCCGTTCCAGAAGCGCATCGAGCTCGCCCGCGCGGTCCAAGGCCTGAAGCTCATCGCACCCGCCCACATGCTGCTCGCCGATCCAGATTTGCGGCACGGTGCGCCGGCCCGCCTTCTCGGCCATCTCGGCCCGCAGGCCCGGCTTGAAGGTCACGTCGATCTCCTCGAAGGCCACGCCCTTGGACTGAAGAAGTCTCTTGGCCATGTGACAATAGGGGCAGAGCATGGTCGTGTATATGGTCACGTTCGCCATGGCTTCGCGTCCACTCCTTGTGCTCGTCAGGTCGCCGCCGCGTCGTCACGCTCTCGCCCGAGAGCGGTGAAAGGCTCCAGGGGCGCCCGCGTTCGGGGACGGGCAATCTAGCCGAACAGGGCGCCGCTTTGCAGATCGCAGGCCATTGACATGTCGTCGCGCAGGACAGGCCCAACCATCGCTCCCGCCTCCGTCATGACTCTGGCGGTGCTCGTCGGCGCGTCCATCGCCGCTCTGGCGCTCCCCCTCGCGCCGGCGCGTGCCGCCGGCCCCTATGCCTGGCGCGAGAGCCCCGTCCCGCCCGGTGAGACGCTCCAGGCGCGGATTGCGCCGCCGCCGGGCTTTCGCCGGGTATCGGTGCCCGAGGGGAGCTTCGCCGCCTGGTTGCGGGGCCTGCCGCTCCTTCCCGCGGGCGCGAAGGTGCACCTTTTCGACGGTCGCCTCAAGGCCCGCCAGGACGTGCATGTGGCGGTGATCAATATCGACACGGGCAAGCGCGACCTGCAGCAATGCGCCGATGCGGTCATGCGGCTGCGCGCGGAATATCTCTATGCCGCGGGCCGGCGCGACGAGATCGGCTTCGACTATACGGGCGGGGCCAAGGGCGCGCGCCATGTGCCCTTCTCGCGCTGGGCGAAGGGCTGGCGCCCCATCCCGACCCGTCGCGGCGTGCGCTGGCGAAAGCGCGGGCGGGCGGATGCCGGCTATGCCTCGTTTCGGCGCTATCTCGTCCAGGTGTTCGCCTATGCGGGCACCTATTCGCTCGCCCGCGAACTGCGCCCGGTGCCCGTCGACGATATGCGAATCGGCGACGTGTTCATCGAGGGCGGCTTTCCCGGCCACGCGGTCCTCGTCGCCGACATGGTCGAGAACCCAAGCACGGGCGAGCGGCGTTTCCTGCTGGTGCAGAGCTTCATGCCGGCCCAGCAGATGCATGTGCTGCGCAATCCGGGCGATGGACAGGCCAGCCCGTGGTATCGCCTGCCCCGGGGCATGCCGCTGATCACCCCCGAATGGGTGTTTCCGGCAGGCTCGCTCAAGCGCTTTCCTTGAGCGTTCTATCGCCGGCGCGGCTTGATCCAGATCTTTGGCGAGGGCGGCTTGGGTGCGACTGCCATGCGGCGTCGATAGACCTCGAAAGAGAGGGGCTCCGCGCCGCGATAGCCGATCCGCTTCAGCCGCGCCGCGCCCACCAGATAGTAGCGCACGACGGCTTCCACGAAGGCCGGCGCGCCTGCCCCGAGTGCCGGGCCGGTGATGCCGTAATAATGCGGCACCCCCGGGGCAAGGCGGGTGTCCCACAGATCGACAATGAAGGGCCGCCACATGATGGTGCGCTTGATGGTGTACTCTTCCTTGGCAAGCTCCTGCCCTTCGGCATCGAGCAGCCGAAGCGTGACCTTGAGGTGACGATCGGGCGTTCCCGTGGGCACGTAGTGCCCCGCCCCCACATTGGTGATCATCAGCTTGAAAAGCCGCTTGGTCTTGTTGGGGGGCGGCACCTCCTCGAGCCTGATGGACAGCGCCTTGCGCACCATCTCGGGGTCGTGCCCGCCGCGCCAGAGGTGGCGACGCGTCTCGCGGACCGGGCCATCCTCCACGAGAGGGCGGCGCATCAATGGCATGTGACAGCCGACGCAGCCGAGATCGCGCGGGCCGCTGGCCGTCACCTCGCCCGAGCCGCCCCGCGCACCCGGCTTCGTCCCGCCGCTGCCCGGTCTCGAAGCGCGGATTTCGGCGACCGTTCCGCATGGGGGAAAGCGGTAGAAGGTGTCCCAGCGCTTGCCGCTCACCACATGGCAGCGCAGGCAGATGGTGTTGGTATCGGCGACCTTCTCGACCGGGTGGGGCGCGTCCTTGCTGCCATAGGGGCCGAGTATCTTGCCATTGCGCAGATGGCAGCCCGCGCAGGTGACGCCCTCGCTCTGCAAAGCCTTGTCGAAGGCGGGGTTGGGCTTGAGGATCGGGTCCCATTTCTCCGCATCGCGATGGCCGAGGACGAGGTCCTCCTGCTGGCGATCAAGGGGCGTGTGGCAATTCTTGCAGATCTGCTGCGAGCCATCGAAGCGGAAATCGACTTGGAAATAGCGGTCCACCCAGGCGCGGGCATGCATGCTGGTCTTCCACTCGGCGTGGAAGCTCTGGTGGCAGGTCGCGCATTCCTCGGCCTTGAGCGAGCCGAGGACCTCAGGGGCGCCCGCCGTGGAGATCGGGCGCTCGAAGGCGGGCGAGACGACGAAAATATTGAGAGGCCGCACGAAGCGCCAGCCCATGAACAGGGCGAAGGCGAGAAGGGCGAGAGCGGCAATGGCGCGTCCGGTGGTCATGGCGCGCCCATGGTACCGTCACGCCGCGCGCTCGTCCTCTGTTTTTTCCGGTTCTTTGGATTTTGGACGGCGCCCGCAAGGCCGAGGCACGATCCCACCGCCACCGGCGAGATCGCCGAGTTTGCGCGCTGCGCGCGTCAGGCCAGGCGGCCGTGGCAGTGCTTGTACTTCTTGCCCGATCCGCAGGGGCACTTGGCATTGCGGGCCACCTTGCCCCAGGTGGTCGGATCGCCCGGGTCCATGTCCGATGCCGCCTTGCGGGTGCGCACGGGCGCGGGCCTTGCCGCGCCATTGCCGCCCTCGCCTTCCACGGCCATCTCTCCACCGCCGGCGAGCGCGAACTCGTCCTCGCCGGTCAGCGGGTCGATGTGGTGCGCCTCCATCTCGGGCAGCTCCGCCACCTCCAGCAGGGGCTCGGCGTCCTCGGGGGTGAGCTCCACATGCATGAGCTGGCCGGTCACCGCCTCGCGCAGATGCTCCAGCATGGTCTCGAACAGGGTGAACGCCTCGGACTTGTACTCGTTCAGCGGGTCGCGCTGGCCATAGGAGCGCAGGCCGATCACCTGGCGCAAATGCTCCAGCGTCACCAGATGCTCGCGCCAGAGATGGTCGAGGGTCTGCAGGAGCACCATCTTCTCGACCTGGCGCATGAGCTCGGGGCCGAACTCCGCCGCCTTGCGTGCCGCCGCCCGGTCCGTCGCCTCCAGGATCCGCTCGCGGATCTCCTCCTCCGCGATGCCTTCCTCGCGCGCCCAGTCGGCAATGGGCAGGTCGACGCCGAATATGCCCTGGACCGCTTCATGCAGCCCCGCCACGTCCCATTGCTCGGCATAGGAGTTCTCGGGGATGAACTCGCTCACCAGCTTGTCCACGACCTCGTGGCGCATGTCGGCGACGGTCTCGCTGACATCCTCCGCCGCCATCAGCTCGATGCGCTGCTCGAAGATGACCTTGCGCTGGTCGTTCATCACGTCGTCATATTTGAGGACGTATTTGCGAGCGTCGAAATTGCGCGCCTCGACCTTCTGCTGCGCCTTCTCCAGGGCCTTGTTGATCCAGGGATGGGTGATGGCCTCGCCCTCCTCGAGACCCAGCTTGGCCAGCACGCTGTCCATGCGCTCGGAGCCGAAGATGCGCATGAGGTCGTCCTCGAGCGAGAGGAAGAACTTGGAGCGGCCCGGATCGCCCTGCCGGCCGGAGCGGCCGCGAAGCTGATTGTCGATGCGCCGGCTCTCGTGGCGCTCCGTGCCGATGACGAACAGCCCGCCCGCCTCGAGGGCGATCTTCTTCTTCGCCTCGACCTCGGCGGCGATCTCGTCGCGCTTGGCCTGGACCTTCTCCTCGTCCGGCTCGCGCCCTTTCTCGCGCTCGGCGGCAAGCCAGTCCGCAAGCAGCATGTCCGGGTTGCCGCCGAGCTGGATGTCCGTGCCGCGGCCGGCCATGTTGGTGGCGATGGTGACGGCGCCGGGCACGCCGGCCTGGGCGACGATATGCGCCTCCTGCTCGTGATAGCGCGCATTCAGGACCTTGTGCGGGATGGGCCTGGCAATGCCGAGCTCGCGCAGGAACTTCTTGTCCTTGAGGAGGGAGGAGAGGAGCTCGGACTTCTCGATCGAGGTGGTGCCGACGAGGAGCGGCTGCCCCTTCTTGCGGCACTCGTCGATGAGGCGGACGATGGCGCGGTATTTCTCGTCTGCCGTGCGGTAGACCTCGTCGTCCTCGTCGGCGCGGATCATCGGCCGGTTGGTCGGCACCTCGATCACCTCGAGGCCGTAGATCTCGAGGAACTCGTCCGCCTCGGTCGCGGCCGTGCCGGTCATGCCGGCGAGCTTCTCATAGAGCCGGAAATAGTTCTGGAAGGTGATGGAGGCGAGGGTCTGGTTCTCGGGCTGGATCGGCACGCCCTCCTTGGCCTCCAGCGCCTGGTGCAGCCCCTCGGAGTAGCGCCGGCCCTGCATCATGCGCCCTGTGAACTCGTCGATGATGATGACCTCGCCATTCTTGACGATGTAATCCTTGTCCCGCTGGAAGAGCGCGTGGGCGCGCAGCGCCTGGGTGACGTGGTGCACCACGGTGACGTTCTCGAGATCGTAGAGGGAGTGGCCCTTGAGCAGGCCGGCCTCCTTGAGGCGCTGCTCGATGAACTCGTTGCCCTCCTCGGTCAGCGCCACCTGGCGCTGCTTCTCGTCGATCTCGAAATGCACCTTGTTCTGGAGCTCGGGGATGAACTTGTCGATGGCGACATAGAGATCGGAGCGGTCCTCGACGGGCCCCGAGATGATGAGCGGCGTGCGCGCCTCGTCGATCAGGATCGAGTCCACCTCGTCCACGATGGCGAAATAGTGGCCGGCCTTCTCGCCCCTGCGATTGCCGAACTGCACCATCTCGTCCACGCTCATCTTCATGTTGTCGCGCAGATAGTCGAAGCCGAACTCGTTGTTGGTGCCGTAGGTGACGTCGCAGTCATAGGCCTCCTTGCGGGCCTCGTCGTCCATGTCGTGCAGGATGCGCCCCACCGAGAGGCCGAGGAACTCGTAGATCTGCCCCATCCATTCCGAATCGCGCTTGGCGAGGTAGTCGTTCACGGTGACGACATGCACGCCCCGGCCCGTGAGGGCATTGAGATAAACGGGCAGGGTGGCGACCAGCGTCTTGCCCTCGCCGGTCTTCATCTCGGCGATCTTGCCCTCGTGCAGCACCATGCCGCCGATGAGCTGAACGTCGAAATGACGCTGGCCAAGGGTGCGCTTGGCCGCCTCGCGCACCGTGGCGAAGGCGGGGACGAGCAGCTCGTCCAGGGGCGTGCCCTCGCCGACCTGTTTGCGGAAGGCTTGCGTGCGCGCCCGCAGAGCCTCGTCGGAGAGCGCCTCCAGCTCCGGCTCGAGCGCATTGATGGCCTCGACCTTGGGCCGATAGGCCTTGAGCCTGCGCTCATTGGAGGAGCCGAAGACCTTGGCGGCGATCGAGCCGATTGACAGCATTGGGGAAAATCCTCGAGATCTGATCGGGCGCATTCCTGACGCGAATGATGGGCCAGACGCAAATCAATGGGCCTGACGCGAACAACGGGGCCGGGCCTTGCGGGCGGGACGGTGCACTCCCGGGTGAGGCCAAGGGCGCGGGAGCAAGCACGGGCGATGCCGGCTCGCGGCACCAGCAGCCCTCTGGCGCGCCGCGCTCCCTCGGGGGAGCGAGGCGACTGCGGCGCAGCCCAGGCCCTGGCGTCGAGAAAACCGTGTCTCCGCGTCTTGCTCCGCAGGTCTGCATCTCGGCCCCGCGGGCAATGTGCCCCCGGATCGCGGCCCGCGGGGCCGAGATGCAGACCTGCGGAGCAAGAC
>JALUTE010000318.1 GCA_027058255.1 Methyloligella sp.
TCCCTGCTTCCTGCTCCCCGCTCTCTGTGCCCCGCTCCCTGTGCCGTGCTTCACCTCGCCTGCCGGGGCGCCGTGGCCCGCCTGCGCTTCACATCCGCACGCCCACTCAGCCTTTCTTAACCATGTTCGGCGATATCAGGAGACCGGCGATGTTCCCCCTCCGGGCATCCAGGCTTCAAGGAATGGCAGCCATGCGTGCGCGTCTCGATTGTCTCCGTCCCCCGATCCTGCTGCTCGCCCTCGCGCTCCTGCTCGGCGGGTGCGCGCGCGGCCCCCTGCCCGCGGGCGGCCCGCCCATGGCCTCCGCAACGCCAATGCCGGCACCCCCAGCCTCGGCCGCCCCGCCTGCGCCCCGGCTCACCCTGGCCTCGGCCACCGACGCCCCGCGCAAGACGCCCTACACCCTCGCCGGCGGCGACCGGATTCGCGTTTTCGTCTATGGCCAGCCCTCCCTCTCCCGCATCTATGCCGTGGACAGCGCCGGCTTCATCTCCATGCCCCTCATCGGCCCCCTCAATGTCCGGGGGCTGACCACCTATGATCTGGAGATCATGCTGGCGGCGCGCCTCGGGGCCAAATATGTCCGCGATCCCAAGGTGTCGGTGGAGATTGCCGCCTATCGGCCGTTCTTCATCCTGGGCGAGGTGCGCAATCCCGGCCAATATCCTTATGTGCCCGGCATGACCGTGCGCACAGCGGTGGCGATTGCGGGAGGATACAGCCCGCGCGCCAATGAACGGAAAGTTCAGATAACGCGGCCTATAAATGGCACGAACCATGTGAGCATGGTTCCCTCGACCTATGCGGTCTGGCCAGGCGACACGATCTACGTCCCCGAGCGCTTTTTCTGAACCCCCCGCGCTCGCGGCAGCCCGATCGGGCGCGATGGACCGGCCGCATGACGGGCTGGAACCGGAACGGGCTTGGTCCATTGCACGAGCAGCTCTCCATTCTCCACTGCCTGCGCGCACCCGTGGGAGGGCTCTTCCGCCATGTGCGCGATCTCGCCCTCGAGCAGGCGCGGCGGGGACATGCGGTCGGGATCGTCTGCGACAGCACCACCGGCGGGCCCGAGGCCGCGGCCCATCTCGATGCGCTCGCCCCCTCCCTCGCCCTCGGCGTGCGCCGGCTTCCCATGGGCCGGCAGATCGACCCGCGCGATATCGCCGTCACCCTCGCCGTCCAGCGCCATTGCCGGCATGTCGGCGCGAGCATTCTTCATGGCCATGGCGCCAAGGGCGGGGCCTATGCGCGCCTCGCCGCCGCGGCCCTCAGGCGGCGCACGGGGGGCGGCACGCCGCTCGCGCTCTACACACCCCATGGCGGCAGCCTGCATTACGATCCCGCCTCGCTCGCCGGCCGTCTCTTCCTCGGCCTGGAGCGCCGCCTCTTGCGCTTCACCGATGGCCTGGCCTTCGAGAGCGCCTTTTCCGCAGGCCGCTACCGGGCCCGGGTCGGAACGCCCGCCTGCCCGGTCCGCATCGCGCCCAACGGCCTGGGACCCGCCGACTTCACGGCCCACGCCCCCGGACCCGAGGCGGCGGATTTCCTGTTCATCGGCGAGTTGCGCCGCCTCAAGGGTGTCGATGTGCTCCTGCATGCCCTTGCCCACCTTGCGCAGGAGGGCCGGCGCACCACGACCATCATCGTCGGTGAGGGACCGGACCGGCAGCGATTCGAGCGCCTCGCAGCCGATCTTGGCCTCGAGCCCTCGGTGCATTTCGCAGGCGCCATGCCCGCATCGCGCGCCTTCGCGCTTGCCCGCTGCCTGGTCGTCCCCTCGCGGGCCGAATCCTTCCCCTATATCGTGCTCGAAGGCGCTGCGGCCGCAATCCCGATGATCCTGACCGATGTGGGCGGGATTCCCGAGATCACGGCCGGCACGCCCGTGCCCCTTCTGCCGCCCGGCGATGCGCGCGCGCTCGCAGCGCGCCTTGCGGCCTTTCTCGACCAACCCGCCACCTTCCGGGCCGAAAGCGATGCGCTGCGTGCCGAGGTCCGGGCAAAGTTCACCATAGAGCGCATGGCGGATGCCATTCTCGACCTCTACGCCGCCGCAAGGCGCGCCCGCAGACGCTCCGCCGCCGCCGCCACGGCCGGCCCCACGCCAGCCAAGGGGTGAGGTAGGCTGGCACGCCCCGCAACCGCCGCTTCACGCGCCTTTCGTTAACGGCCATGCAATTCTGGCACGCTTGATGCTTCTCACACCCCGAGTGACCACACCGTCATGAGGGGTTGTGACCAATGTCCGAGTACGACGCGCTTATGCGCGCGAGACGTGCATCCATCGAGCAGGCAGGCCCGGCTGCGGCCACCAGCGGGCGCAGGGGCGGCGCCGCACCGGCGGCGCCTCCCTGCCTCGATACGGTCGGCGCCGAGACGCGCGCCGCCCCCATCTCGCCCGTGATCCTGAGCGGCCTCGTGCGCTTCTTCGAGGCGGCCGCCATCACGCTCCTCGGCGTCGTCATCGCCTTTCTCTATGTGGCGCCTGCCGAGCGCCCGTCGGACCTTCATTACATCCTCGCCGCACTCTCGGGCGGCCTTGCCTCCGCCATCGCCTTCCAGGCGTTCGATCTCTATGGAACGGCCGCGTTCTCGGATGTCTGGCGCCGGGTCCCGCGCCTTTGGCTGGCGTGGACCGCCGTGGCGGCGCTCCTCGTGGCCATCGCCTTCTTCGTCAAGATCGGCCCGCAATATTCCCGCGTCTGGTTCGCGCTCTGGTATGTGGCGGTCCTGGTCGGACTGACCGGCGCACGCATCGCGCTTTCGATCGCCGTGCGCCACTGGGCCCGCCAGGGCCGGCTCGGCCGGCGCGCCGTCGTCTTCGGCGCCGGCCGGGAGGGGGAGGCGCTCATCGCCGCGCTCGAGAACGAGCCCCACAGCGACGTTCAGATTTGCGGCGTCTTCGACGACCGGGCCGAGGGCCGGGTCCCCGCCACCATCGCCGGCCATCCGCGCCTCGGCAATATCGACGCCCTGCTCGAGGTCTGCCGCAAGAGCCGCATCGACCTTCTCATCGTCTCTCTGCCCATCACGGCCGAGACGCGCCTACTGCAGATCCTCAAGAGGCTCTGGGTCCTGCCGGTGGACATTCGCCTGTCCGCCTATACGAGCAAGCTGCGCTTTCGCCCGCGCGCCTATTCCTATATCGGCAATGTCCCCTTCATCGATCTTGCCGACAAGCCGATCGCCGACTGGGACCGCGTGCTGAAATGGCTGTTCGACAAGACCGTCGGCTCCCTTGCGCTCCTCCTCGCCGCGCCCGTCATGGCGGCCATCGCCATCGCCATCAAGCTCGACAGCCGCGGCCCGGTGCTCTTTCGCCAGAAGCGCCTCGGCTTCAACAATGAGGTGATCGAGGTCTACAAGTTCCGCTCCATGTATGTGGACAAGACCGATGCCGACGCCGCGCGGCTGGTGACGCGGGACGATCCGCGGGTCACGCGCGTCGGCCGCTTCATCCGCAAGACGAGCCTCGACGAGCTGCCCCAGCTCTTCAATGTGCTCAAGGGCGACCTCTCCCTCGTCGGCCCGCGCCCGCACGCCCTCAAGGCCAAGGCCGCCAACCAGCTCTATCACGACGTGGTGGACGGCTATTTCGCGCGCCACAGGGTCAAGCCCGGCATCACCGGCTGGGCCCAGGTCAATGGCTGGCGCGGCGAGACCGACACGGAGGAGAAGCTGCGCAAGCGCGTGGAGCACGACCTCTACTACATCGAGAACTGGTCGGTCTTCCTGGACCTCTACATTCTCCTGAAGACGCCGTTTGCGCTCTTCTCCAGCGAGAACGCCTACTAGACGGCGGCCGGCGGCCCATGGCAACGCACACCCACATGAGCCCCCCGGCCGCGGCCGCCGTGCCAGCCGCTCCGCTCCTCGGCGGGCGGAGCATCGCCCATTGGCTCGCGCTCGGCCTCGTGTGGCTGACCATCGCATCGGGGGCGGTCGTATTCTCCGAGCCCGCCCCCTTCGACGTGCTCATGATCGGGCTCGTCCTGCTCCTGCCCCTGATGCGCCTTGCCCGCTTCACGCCGGGCCTCATCGCCATGCTGGGCCTCTGGCTCGTCGTGGCGGCCGCCGGGCTTGCGGCGTCCACCGCCTCCCTCGACATGGCCGCCTCCATCCGCCACACCCTCATCACCCTCTATCTGTCGCTCGCTGGCATCACCATCGCCGCTTTCGTTGCCCAGGCGCCTTTGCGCCACACGCGCCTCATCCTCTCTGCCACGCTGGGTGCCGCCCTCATCGCGACGGCCGCGGCGGCGGCCGGATATTTCGGCCTCGCCCCCGGCGGGCTCGAGGACATTCTCACAGTCTATGGCCGCGCCCGCGGCACCTTCAAGGACCCCAACGTGTTCGGGCCCTTTCTCGTTCCGGCCCTGCTCTATGCGATTCATCTGTGGACGGCGCGCCGCGCCCTTGCCTCGCCCCTGCGTCTTGCCGTCATCCTTCTGCTCGCCCTCGGCATCCTGATCAGCTTCTCGCGGGGAGCATGGGCCAACATGGCGATCGCCATGGCGGTTTACGGCTATCTGCGCTTCGTGACGGCCCGTACGCACCGGCTGCGGCTGAAACTCTTCCTGCTGGCCTTCTTCGGTGCCATCGCCCTGGGCCTCACCCTGCTTGCCGCGCTCCAGTCCGACACCATCCGCACCCTGATTGCCGAGCGGGCGGCCCTCACCCAGAGCTACGACACCGGCCCCGAGGGCCGCTTCGGCGGCCAGCGCAAGGCCCTCTCCCTCATCGTCGAGAAACCCCTCGGCATCGGCGCGCTCCAGTTCTCCGGCCGCTATCACAGCGAGGACGTGCACAATGTCTACCTGTCCATGTTCCTGAATGCCGGCTGGATCGGCGGCTTCCTCTACGTGCTGATCATGGCCGCGACCCTCTGGCTCGGCCTTGCCCATGCCTTCCGCCGAGCGCCGACCCAGGGCCTCTTCCTCGTCGCCTACGCCGCCTTTGCCGCCACCGCTCTCGAAGGGCTCCTGATCGACACCGACCATTGGCGCCATGGCTGGGTGCTCCTGGGCCTTGTGTGGGGCCTCATCGCCGCGCATGGGAGGGGAGGGGCAGGGGCGGCCGTGCGCGCCGCAGCTACCGGCGCAACCAGTCCCGCACCATGGCATAGACCATCGGCCCCACCAGCAGGATGACGAGAATCCGCGCCAGGTGCAGCGTTGCGACGAAGCCCACATCGAGGCCAAGCGCCAGTGCCAGGAGGCTCATCTCCGCAAGCCCGCCCGGCGCGAAGGCGAGCGTTCCGGTGAGGAAAGGCAGCCCCAGCGCGGAGGCGAGAAACGCCGCGCAGAGCACCGTGATGACCAGCATCAGCGCCACATGGCCGAGCGCGTGGATGAGGGCCGTGCGCAGCATGGCCGGTCCCTCGCCGCGAAAGCGGATGCCCACCGTCGAGCCCAGCACGATCTGTGCCATGATCACCAGCTCATAGGGCAGCGGCCCGAGGCCGAGCCCGGAGAGCTGCAGCCCCGCGCTCGCCAGCATCGGCCCGATGATGGTGCCGCCCGGCAGCCGGCTCGCCCGCCCGACGATCCAGCCCGAGAGCCCCGCGAGCACGAACCAGCCCATCTGCGCCGGCGGCAAGTCGAAAAGGCCGTTCACAGGCGGTGCGCGCACCACCTCCACATGGGCGAGCGCCTGGACGAGAAAGGGCAACACCGCCGCCACCAGCGCCAGGCGGAAAGCGTGAGCAAGGGAGACCCGGCGCACATCGACGCCCGAATCCTCGGCGAACGCCGTCATGGTGTAGAGCCCGCCCGGCAAGGCAGCGAAGAACGCCTCCTCCCGGCTGAAACGCCCGACCCGTCGATAGTAGAGCGCGCCCAGAGCGCTGGTGACGGTGACATAGACCGGGAGGAGGGCGACGCCTGCGCCGAGCGCACCGAGATGGGTGAGCAGGCCCGGCGTGATGGTGAGCCCGAGGAGAACGCCGAGGGTGGCCCGCATGGGCTGCACAATCAGCGGGCCGGGCTGCCCGACTGGAAGCCCGGCCATCGCCGCCGCCATGCTGGCGCCGATGGCGCCGAGCATGTAGGGCACCGGAATGGAGAGCGCATCGGCGGCGAGCCCCCCGGCCGTCGCGATCGCCAGCACGAGCGCCACGCGGCGGGCGTGCCCAGCCGGGTCGGCCGCGAGCCCTGCCGGCCGCGCACCGTCGCTCTCACCATTGTGCTCGGCCTCGCCCCCATCGCTCGCCGGCTGCCGCCCGGCCATGGCCGCCCCCCGTCTTCGCGTCCTGCGCCATCACGCGCCCATGGCCCATTATGGCCCATCGCCTCCTGCCGGTCGCCTTCGACCATCGGCGCGCATGGCAATGCCGGCACCATCACCGGGCCGATTCCGGCAAGCGCCGTGAGAGCGTCACCTCGGCCATCCATGCGCAACTCTTTTTCGGCTTCGCAGGTCACCCTTGACGAGCCACCGGGAATCCGGCGGGCAGGTGCACGAGACAGCACCTGCCTGCCGGATTTGAAATCCATCGGGTGAATGCCTATTATTGGGGTGTTCCACCCTTTCCCTATACGGGGAAGGCCCCCGCGGGTTTCGACTCGCGGGGTTTGTTTTGCTAGAAGCTCTCTATGACCGACAGGGCGATATTCTATGATGATGGCTTCAATCTCTATCATGCGATTGACGATCTTCAGCAACCGCATTTGAAATGGTTGTCTCTGCGATCTCTTGCCGAGGCTGTCATCCGCCGGCGACAGGAACACGTCGAGGCGGTGTTGTTCTTCTCTGCCACGCCGAGTCACCTCGGCGAGAGCCATCCCGACAAGCTATTGCGCCACAATACTTATATTCGTGCCCTCGAAGCGACTGGAGTCGAGTGCCACCTCGGAAGATTCAAGATCAAGAGAGTTCACTGTCACAACTGCAACCACGAGTGGACGAGCGCCGAGGAAAAGCATACGGATGTCCATATCGGAGCGCGCCTGCTCGAGGACGCTTTTCTGGACAAGTTCGACACGGCATATTTGATATCGAACGACACCGACCTCGTTCCGGCACTCGCCATATTCAAACGCAACTTCCCCGACAAACAGCTGGTTGGGCTATCCGCCCCGCACCGCCATTACCCGGCCGAGCTGAGTGCGATCATGGATCGGCGACAAAGGCTTAGGCCTGCGCTCCTGGCGCGCCATCTCCTTCCGGCGAGATTGACGCACCCGGACGGCAAGACCGTGTTCCGTCCAAGCGCTTACGACCCTTGAAGGCCCTTGAGAGGACAGCGCCAGCGCCTCACGCTAGCACGCTTTCCGAGAGCCGCAGCCGCGTGCCGCCCAGGCCCTCGAAGCTGCGCGCGCGGCATGTGAGCACGATCACCTGATGGCTGCGGGCCGCGAGCGCGAGCGCATCGAACACCCGCTCGATCCTGCGATCGTCCGAATAGACCAGGGCGTCGTCGAGAATGAGCGGGGCGGCCATGCCGCGATCGGCGAACAGCTTTGCAAAGCCGAGCCGCACCAGGACGGCGATCTGCTCGCGCGTGCCGTCGGAGAGCCGGGCGATCTCCTCCCGCGTCCCCGCCCGCTCGAGGGCCGCGACCGAGAACCCCTCCCCGAAGGCAAGCCGCGCCTCGGGAAAGACGCATTTGAGATAGGGGTCGAGCCGCGCGAGCACCGGTGCCATGAACGCGTCGCGCGCCTGCTCCGCGGCCTCGTCCAGCAGCGCGGCGAGCAGGGAAAGCGCCTCCACCTCCTCCTCGAACCGGGCCACCCGCCGCTCGGCCCGCGCGAGCGCCCCCTCGAGCTCGGCCGCCCGCTCCGATATGCCGTCCTGACGCGCCTGGCCGAGCGCGCCTTCGAACTCGGCAATCTCCTGCGCCCGCCGCTCCGCCTCCCTGCGCGCATTGGCCTCGGCCGTCCGCAGCCGCTCGAGCCGCGCCTCCAGGGCTTCGAGATCGCTCGGCTCGGGGGCCTTTTCCGCCCAGGCCTGCATCTGCCGCACCGCCGCGCGCATATCCGCCTCGGCCTCCTCCAGCGCCGCCTCCCGCGCGGCGCGCGTCTCGGCCCGTGCCGCCTCGTCGCCAAGGCGCTCTTCGAGGGAGCGAAACTGCTCGGCCTGCTCGGTGAGCCGGCTCTCGATCCGGGCCAGGCCCTCGCGCGCGGCGAAGAGCGCCTCCCGCGCCTCGTCGAGCGCCGCCGCCGCCTTCTCGCGATCCGCCTCGACGCCCTCGAGCTCACGCGCGATCTCGGCCCGCTCCGGCAAATCCTCCGGCGCCGCCGTTTCGCCGGCCAGTCTTTCGAGCTGCGCCACCTCCGCCTTCAGCGCATCGAGCCCCTGCGGCGCCACCCCCTTGAGCCGGGCCTCGATCATGGCCGCCTCGCGCGATGCCTCCTCCCGCTCGGCAAGCTGCGCCTCCGCCTCGGCCACATCGGCAAGGCCGAGCCGTGCGAGCGACGCCTCGAGCGCCTGCCTGCGGTCCTCCAGGGCCTGCCGGTCCGCATCCAGGTCCCCGCTCGCCCCGGGCGCGATGCGCAGCGCACCGATCCCCTCGATCTCCAGCCGCAAGGGCCGGTCGACCCGCACCGTCTCGCCCTCGCCGAGCGCGCGCCCGTCAAGCCGCACCCGCCCCGCGCCACCCGGCCCGTAGCGCATCTCGATGCGCGTGGCCCCCGCAGCGAGCCGGGCCTCGATCTCGCGCACCGCTCGGCGATGCGCCTGCAACTCATCCACCGCGCGCCGGCTCACTCCGAGGGCCGCGATCATCTGGCGCAGCTCCGACAAGCGGCGGTGTGCCGCCTCGGCCACCTCGAGCTGGACCGCGCGCTCCTCGAGCCTTGCGCGCGCCGCCCGCCTCTGCTCGGCGGCGTTCACTGCGTCGAGAATCCTTTTGAGCTCCTGCTCCCGTTCCGCCAGCCCGTCCCGGGCCGCCCGCGCCTCCTCGACGGCCGTCTCGCAGGCATCCACTCGCTCCCGCGCGCGCTCCTGCTCCCGCGCTCCCGCCTGCATGGCGCCGGCCAGTGCCTCCAGCGCCTCCGCTTCCTTGATAAAGGCGGCCAGGCGCTCCCGCGCAGCATCGGCGGCCATCTCGGCCGTTTTGACCCGTTCGCGTGCCGTTTTCAGCCGGTCCCTCGCCTCCTGCGCCTTGCCCAGCGCCGCCTCGGCCTCGGCGACGGCCCTTTCCCGCTCCGCCTTGCGGTCGGGCCGCATCAGCGCCGCGCGCGCCTCCCGGGCCTCCCGCAGCCGCTCCAGCAGCCCCTCCGCCCGGAGCGCCGCGCTCCGCGCCTCGGCAAGGGCCGCCTTCAGCCGGTCGCGCTCCGCAATGGCCTTGGCATAGGCCGTGCCCGCCTTGGGGCGGAGCGTCTTCTCGGTCACCATGGCATCGAGCGCCTGTGCGACCCGCGCCCGCACCCGGCGCGCGCGGGCGCTCCCGGCAACGAGGCCCACCTCATGGGAGATGGTCGCGCTCAGCGTGTCCACCTCCGTGCGCTCGAGCGCAATCTCCTCGAGCGACTTGCCCTGTGCCAGCCAGAGCAGGCCGAGCCGGCTCCCTCCCGCCCTGTCGGCACCGATCAGGGCGGCGAGCCGCACCTCCGCATCCGCGCCGCGCGCGACGACCGCGCCGGCGCCCGTCTGCGTGCCGACCTCGCTGCCGCCCGCGGGGCCGAGATCGCTCAACACCGCCTCTCGGCCCGAGAAGAAGCGCTTGCGCATGCGCCACAGCCGGCCCTCGACCTCGAAATCCACCTCGATCAGCGGCGCGCCGCCGCCATGCGGGCGCAACATGGCCTCCAGCCGCTTGCCCCGCGCGGTGTGCTTTTCCGAGAACAGCGTCCAGACGGCGCGGAACAGGGTGGACTTTCCCGCCTCATTGGGCTCGGCGAGGACGTTGAGCCCCTCCGAGAGGCCCTCGACCGCGGTGGGCGCGCGAAAGCACCCGACCTCCTGGAGCCGGATGGCGCGCAGGATCATCGCACCGCCTCCGCGTCCGCGCCGTCTTCGTCATCCGGGGGAGCGCCGCTCTGGCACGGTCCCGTCTCGGCCTCGGCCTCCGCCTCTGCGAACGCCATCAGCCGGGCGAGCGCCGCCGCCGCGACGGCCGGGCGCACCGGCGCCTCCTCGCCATCCGCCTTCCCCGAACCGCTGCCGCCGGCCTCGGCCGCCATCGCCATGAGATGCTCGCCCACCGCCCGCAGCTCGCCCGTCTCTCCCAGCCGGTCGAGGTCCGCCGCATCGGGGCGCAGCAAAAGGTCCGCCATCCGACAGTCCAGATGGAACAGTGCCGGCTCCAGCCGCGCCGCCCAGCGCCGCAGCCGCGCGTGATCGGCAAGGCTCACCACGCCGGCGAGGGACAGCGAGAGAAGCAGCCGGTCGGGCCTTTCCGCCAGCGCCCGGATCTCCGCCTCGAGCGCCGCGAGCTCGCCCGCGCCGGCGATATGCGCCGCGCGCCGCGCCCAGGTGAAGGCGGCCGTGCGGACCGGCGTCACCTCGGGCGGCGCCGTGCCGCCCTCGAGCCGCACCACCAGCGCAAAACCCGGCTCATTGTCGGGAAAGCGGTCCGGCTCGGGCGTTCCGGAATACCAGCAGCGCTCGGAGATCTCGCACCGGCCGTGCCAGTCGCCGAGGGCGAGATAGGCGAGCCCCGCCCGGGCCGGGCGGGGCTCGCCTATCT
>JALUTE010000319.1 GCA_027058255.1 Methyloligella sp.
GGTGCGCGCCAGAATGCCCGCAGCAAGGCGCGCCCTCTCGCCGATCTCCGTCATGAGCGCGGGAATGTCGCGAGCCTGCGCGTCCTCCTCGCGCCTTTGCAGCGCAGCGTCCATGTCCAGCTCCTCTCGCCGGTGCCCTCAGGCGCCCCTCTTCAAGGCCCCTCTTCAAGGCCCCTCTTCAAGGCCCCCTCTTCAAGGCCCCCTCTTCAAGGCCCCCTCTTCAAGGCCATGTCGTCGCGGTGGATCATCTCCGCCCGCCCCTCGAAGCCCAGAATGCGGGCGATCTCATGCGATTGATGGCCGATAATACGCTCTGCGTCGGCCCGTGCATAGGCCGTGAGGCCGCGCCCGAGCTCGCGCCCCTCCTCGTCGCGGATGCGCACCGCATCGCCCCGATCGAACTCGCCCTCGACGGCGGTGATGCCGGCGGGCAAGAGGCTCTTGCCCGCCGCGAGCGCCCGCGCCGCGCCGTGGTCGATGATGAAGGCGCCGCGCGGCTCGAGCGCGCCGGCGATCCAGCGCTTGCGCGCCGCCACCGGGTCCGCGCGGGCGATGAACCAGGTGCAGGGCGCCCCCCTCTCCAGCGCCGAGAGGGGCGAGGCGATCTTGCCGGAGGCGATGACCATGTGGGTGCCCGCGGCAAGGGCGATCCGGGCCGCCTCCACCTTGGTGATCATGCCGCCCTGCCCGAAGCCTGTCGACGTGCTCCCGGCCATCGCCTCGATCTCGGGGCCGATCTCGCGCACCTCGTCGATGCGCCGTGCCTTCGGATCGGCCTCGGGCGGCGCGGTATAGAGCCCGTCCACGTCCGAGAGCAGCACCAGGCAATCGGCGCTCATCATGCCGGCGACGCGGGCCGCCAGGCGGTCATTGTCGCCATAGCGGATCTCGCTGGTGGCGACCGTGTCGTTCTCGTTCACCACCGGCACGGCGCCGATGCCGAGCAGGGTGGCCATGGTGCCCCGGGCATTGAGATAGCGCCGGCGCTCCTCGGTGTCGCCGAGGGTGAGCAGAATCTGCGCCGCCGTCAGCCCATGGCCGCGAAAGAGCTCCTCATAGGCATGGGCGAGGCCGATCTGGCCGACCGCGGCCGCGGCCTGGTTCTCCTCCAGCCTGAGCGGGCGCCGCCCGAGCCCCAGCACGTGCCGGCCGAGGGCGATGGCCCCCGAGGAGACCAGGATCACCTCGCGGCCCGCCTTGGCGAGGGCGGCGATGTCGGCGACGAGCGAGGCGAGCCAGTCGCGCTTGATCGCGCCGGTCTCCGCGTCCGTCACAAGCGCCGAGCCGATCTTGACGACGATGCGGCGCGCCTTGGTCCATTCTTCGCGCATGGGATCGAATCTTGTCCGGATTGCTGAACGCCGTGCCCGCCCGCGAGAGAGCGGGCCGGCCATGGCGGGGGCTCGGCTCACGGCTCAGGGCCGCCAGCCCACCTCCTCGCGCGGGCCCGGCGCCGCCTCCTGCCGTTCGCGCGCCTTGGCTGCTGTAATGGCATCGGCAAGCCGGTGCAAGGCCTGGGCGACCCCGGCTCCGGAGACGGCGGAGAGCCGCAGCGGCGCCGTGCCTGTGACCGCCTCGAGCGCCCGTGCCTTGGCCTCGATGTCCGCCTCGGCGAGGGCGTCGCACTTGGTGAGCGCCACGATCTCCGGCTTGTCCGCAAGCCCTCCGCCATAGGCGGCAAGCTCGCCGCGCACGATGCGCCAGGCGCCGGCCGGGTCCTCCTCGGTGCCGTCGACCAGATGCAGCAACACCCGGCAGCGTTCCACATGGCCGAGGAAGCGGTCGCCGATGCCGGCGCCCTCATGAGCGCCCTCGATGAGGCCGGGAATGTCCGCGAGAACGAAGTCGCGCCCGCTCACCGCTACGACGCCCAGATTGGGATGCAGGGTCGTGAAGGGATAGGCGGCGATCTTGGGCCGGGCGGCGCTCACCGCAGCGAGGAAGGTGGACTTGCCCGCATTGGGAAGGCCGACGAGCCCGGCATCGGCGATGAGCTTGAGGCGCAGCCAGAGGGTTGCCTCCTCCCCCGGCAGGCCCGGATTTGTGCGGCGCGGCGCCTGGTTGGTGGCGGACTTGAAATGGGCATTGCCGAAGCCGCCATTGCCGCCCCTCGCCAGCAGGACCCGCTCGCCCGGCGTGGTGAGGTCGGCGATGACCGTCTCCATGTCCTCGGTGAGGATCTGGGTGCCCGGCGGCACCTTGAGGACCACGTCCCGGCCCTTGGCGCCGGTGCGGTTCCGCCCCTCGCCATGGCCACCGCGCCCGGCCTTGAAATGCTGCCGGTAGCGATAGTCGATCAGGGTGTTGAGATTGTCGACGCACTCGGCCCACACGTCACCGCCCCGACCGCCATCGCCGCCATCGGGTCCGCCGAACTCGACATATTTCTCCCGCCGGAAGGAGAGGCAGCCATGGCCGCCATCTCCCGCCTTGATGTGGATGCGGGCCTGATCGAGGAATTTCATGTCTCTCGCCGTCGAAGGTGGTCCGTTGCGCGCGAGCGGGACGCGGCCGCCCATGGCTCCGCTCGCCGTCCGGGCGGGCTCTCGTCCCGCGTCACCGGTCGGCGCCGTAGCAATGCAGGCGCGCGCCGTTCACCTTAAGCCAGCGCTTGGCCTCCTCCATGCGCGGCATGGTGGTCTTGACCAGCGCCCAGAAGCGCGGCCCATGGTTCATCTCCGCCAGATGCGCCACCTCGTGGGCGGCAACATAGTCGAGAACCAGGGGCGGCGCCAGAACGAGCCGCCAGGAGAAGGACAGGGTGCCGCGGCTCGAGCACGAGCCCCAGCGGCTGGTCTGATCCCGCACATGGATGCGCCTTGGGCGAAGGTCAAGAACCTCGGCGTGATGGCGCACGCGGGCGCCGATGTCCCGCTCGGCCTCGCGCATGAGCCAGTCGAAAAGGCGTCGGGGCGCATGGTGCCGCTCGCCGGCGACGCAGAGCAGCGGCAGGGCGATGTCCGGCTCCGGCCCGCCGCCCATTGCGCCGCCTTGCCCTGGCGCGCCCTCCGAGCCGCCCGGCCCGGCGGCCTCGCGCCAGACCACGTGCCCCGGCCGCCTCTTGCCGGTAAAGCGCAGCCGGTGCGGCGCGCCCCGCAGCGGCAGAACGGCGCCATCGGCGAAGGGAATGGGCTCGGGCAGGGCGCCCACCTGCTTCATCACCCAGTCCACATGACGGGCGACGAAGCGCCGGGCCTCTTCCAGACTGGCGCCGGGCGGCATGGTGAGCGCGACCCCGCGCCGCGTTCGGCTGACCCGCAGGGTGAACCGTTTTGCGCTCGGATGGGTGCGCAGCGTCACGGGCTCCTCGATGCCCTCTATGGTGATCTGGTCCCACGCGGCGTCGAGCCGCACGCTGGTCTGCCCCGCCATGATAGCCCGTTCGAAAGCCGCCTCGTCCCGAGGCTCCCGCCCGGACGTTATCGGATTCTCCAGCCGCTCCAAAGACGAAAAGGCAAAGCCGCGAAAAGGCTGTGTCCGCCTGGGGTGCGCCCGCAGCGCGCAGA
>JALUTE010000320.1 GCA_027058255.1 Methyloligella sp.
GGCTATGGCGGGGGCGTTGCGGCCTCGCGCCTGGCGCGCATGGGCCGGCGCGTCGCCGTGCTCGAGAAGGGCCGCGAGATGCAGCCCGGCGACTTTCCCGCCCGCATGCCGGACATGCGCCGCGCCTTGCAGATCTCCGGCGGGGAGCGGCGCATGGGCGCGGAGACGGCGCTTTACGATTTCCGCCTCGGACGCGACATGCATGTGCTGGTGGGCTGCGGCCTCGGCGGCGGATCGCTGATCAATGCGGGCGTTGCGCTGAGGCCCGAGCCCCGCATCTTCCGGGACCCGGCCTGGCCCGGGGCGCTTGCCGGCGATGGCCTGCTCGAGGAAGGCTTCGCCCGGGCCGAGGCCTGGCTGCAACCGGAGCGCCACGACGCGGCTCCGAGCCTTGCCAAGTTCCGTGCCCTGACCCGCATCGCCGATGCCTTCGCCCGCCCGGCCGAGCCTGCGCCGGTGACCGTGCGCTTCAAGGCGGGAGAGACCGCGGCCGGGCTCGCGCAGCCCGCCTGCACGCTGTGTGGCGATTGCTGCGGCGGTTGCAATGTGGGGGCGAAGACGACCGTCGCAGCCACCTATCTCGCCGATGCGGTGCGCCATGGCGCCGAGCTCTACACCGAGGTGATCGTGGAGCGGGTCGCGCGATCCGGCAGCGGGCCTTGGCGTGTCTATTTCCGGCCCGCGGGCGAAGGCACCAAGCGCAACGCCAGGGACGGGCTGGAGGTGGTGGAGGCGGACATCGTGGTGCTCGCCGCCGGCACGCTCGGCTCGACGGAGATCCTGCTGCGCTCACGCGCGGCCGGCCTTGCCCTCTCGGACCGCCTCGGCGCGCGCTTTTCGGCCAATGGAGACATCATCGCCTTCGGCTATGACGGGGCCGAGACCGTCAATGCCATCGGCGTCGGCCACCCGCCGAAGGTGGACCTCCCCCCGGTCGGCGCCTGCGTGAGCGGCCGGGTCCGCGTGCCCGCTGACGAGAGCGACGATCCCGACCACGAACTCACCATACAGGAGGGTGTTCTGCCCTCCTCGCTGGCCCCGCTCCTGCCGGTTTTCTTCATCCCCGGCGGGCGTCTGGTCGGCGCCGCCAAGGCGCTCGTCCAGGGGGTCTATAGGGGCCCGCTCGCCCGCACCCAGACCTGGTTCGTCGTCTCCCACGATACGGCCGACGGGCGCCTCGTCCTCGAGAACGGCCATGTGCGGCTCGACTGGCCGAATGTGGCCCGCCAGCCCGTCTATGCCCGCATCGACGCGGCGCTAGAGAAGGCCGCCGAGGCCGCGGGCGGCACCTATGTGCGCAACCCCCTCTCCGAGACCATCACCGGCGCCAAGCCCGCCACCGCCCACCCCCTCGGCGGCTGCCCCATGGGCCGCGACGGCGCGCACGGGGTCGTCGATCACAAGGGGCGCGTCTTCGACGGCCGCGAGGGCGCGCCCGCAGGCGCCGTGCATGAAGGGCTCTATGTGTGCGACGGGGCCGTGATCGCCCGCTCTCTCGGCGTCAATCCGCTCCTCACCATCACGGCCCTTGCCGAGCGCGCCATGATCCACCTTGCCGAGGAGCATGGCTGGACCTTCGATGCAGCCCCGGCCGAGGTTGCGCCAGCGCCGAGCGCGGCTTTTCGAGACGCGTGAAACCTGCTATCCATGAGCCATGGCAGACCACAAGGTGGCATATGAGCTCATGCCCTCCGCAGCGCCGAGCGAGGAGGAGATTGCGCGCTGGCTGGCGCTGCCGCGTGAGGAGCGAGAGCGCCGCGTGCAGCGCGCGCTTGAAATCGGCTTTTCCAGTGGTGTATCGACGCGCTCGATCGACGAGATTATCGCCGATGCGCGCCGCCTGCTCGACTCCGCATGACCGGCTACACACTGTCTCGGCGTGCTGAGCAGGATCTCATCGACATTTACATCTATACCTATCACAAGTTCGGCGAACGCCAGGCCGAGCGGTATACGCGTGACCTTCATGCGCGCTTCGCCCTCTTGGCCGAGTTTCCCCGGATTGGCTCCCCCGCAAAGGTCGGCAATATCTCGTGCTTCAAATTCCCGAGTGGATCACACACCATCTACTACCAGTGCAAGGACGGGGACATTGTCATCGGGCGCGTGCTTCACGCGGCACAGGACCCCAGCCTGGCGCCCTTTGAAGAAGAGTGAGGGCTGATGGTTGCTCGGATGTGCGATGCCATGACCGGCGCCGGTCACGCCGCCGTTCGGCGGGCAGCGAGCGCCACGCCCGCCAGGATGAGGGCGAAGCCCGCCACGTGATAGGTCCGCAGAGCCTCGCCGAGCAGCGCGATCGCAAGCCCAGCCCCGAAAAACGGCACCAGATGCAGAAAGACGCCGGCCCGCCCGGCGCCGATGAGCTGCACGCCCCGATTGTAGAAGATATAGGCGAGCACGCTCGGGAAGACGGACACATAGGCGATGGCGCCGAAGGTCGTCCAGTCCGCGATCAGCGCCCGGCCGGACCACTGCTCCCAGAGGAAGAACGGCACGTTCACCAGCGCCGAGAGGCCATAGAGCACGGCGGTAAAGCTCAGCCAGTGCATGGGCGGACGCTTGCGCAAGAAGGCCGTATAGACGGCCCAGCAGGTCATGGCGGCGAGGATCCACAAATCACCCACATTCGGCCGGAAGGCGGCCAGCCGGGCGAAATCGCCCTCGCCGATGATGGTGAGCACGCCGGAAAGCGACACGGCGATGCCGAGCGCGGTGCGCCAACCGAGCCGGTCGCGAAAGGCGAGATAGGAGACGAGCACGATCAAGACCGGCCCGGAGGATTGCAGCAGAAGCGCATTCAGCGCCGTGGTATGATTGAGGCCGATATAGCTCAGCGTATTGAAGCTGCCGCCGCCCGCTGCCGCGAAGAAGAGCAGCAGCGGCCAGCGCGCGCGCACCACCGGCCAGTCCTCGACGAGGCGCCGCCAGGCAAAGGGCAGGATGAGCGCCGTTGCGAAGGTCCAGCGCAAAAAGGCGAGCGCAATGGGCGGCACATGGCCCGCGACCGCGCGTCCGAGCACAAAATTGCCGCCCCAGAAGAGCGCCGTCAGGGTCAGCAGCAGATAGGCATTGTCGAAGGCCGCGCCGAGCGGGCCTCGCTCCGGCGCCGGATTGGGAATGGATGGTTGCACGCGGCCCCTCGTCCCTCGCCTCGGCAGGCGACAATCGTCTGCCGGCGGCTCGCTTGTAGGAGGACGGACGGGCGGCGTAAACCCCGCCGCGCGGTTTTCTCTTGTCACGAGCGGGCGGGCGCGATAGCCCCATGCAGCATGTGTTTCGGGCACCGCCTCGCGCGGCCGGCCGCATGGACGCCTCGCCAGGGTTCCGCCCCAAGACCGTCGCGCTCCATCACGGCCCCTGCCGCGCCGGCGGGCCCGCCCCCGGAGGAGAGGCAAACGAGGAGACGGCGGAATGGCCAATGTGGTGGTCGTGGGCTCGCAATGGGGCGACGAGGGCAAGGGCAAGATCGTGGACTGGCTCTCCGAGCGCGCCGACGTGGTTGTGCGCTTTCAGGGCGGGCACAATGCCGGCCACACCCTCGTGATCGACGGGACGGTCTACAAGCTCTCGCTGCTCCCCTCCGGCGTGGTGCGCCCGGGCAAGCTGGCGGTCATCGGCAATGGCGTGGTGGTGGACCCCTGGGCGCTCGCCGAGGAGATCGACGGCCTCGCCAGGCTGGGCGTTACCATCTCGCGCGACAATCTGCGCATCGCCGAGAACGCCACCCTCATCCTGCCCTTCCACCGCGAGCTCGACGGCCTGCGCGAGGCAGCGGCCGGCAAGGGCAAGATCGGCACCACGGGCCGGGGCATCGGGCCGGCCTATGAGGACAAGGTGGGCCGGCGGGCGATCCGGGTGCAGGATCTGCAGAACCTCGACACCCTGCCCGCGAAGATCGACCGGGCGCTCGCCCATCACAATGCGCTGAGGCGGGGCCTCGGTGAGCCGGAGATCGACGGCGAGGCGCTGCTCGAGGCTCTCGCCGATATCGCGCCACGCATCCTGCCCTATATGGACACGGTCTGGGCGCTGCTGGATGAAAAGCGCCGGGCCGGTCGGCGCATCCTGTTCGAGGGGGCGCAGGGCGCACTGCTCGACATCGACCACGGCACCTATCCCTTCGTCACCTCCTCCAACACGGTGGCGGCCCAGGCGGCGACCGGCTCCGGGCTCGGCCCGAGCGCCACCGGCTATGTGCTCGGCATCACCAAGGCCTACACCACGCGTGTCGGCATGGGCCCCTTCCCGACGGAGGACCTCGGCGAGGTGGGCAAACGGCTCGGCGAGCGCGGGCACGAGTTCGGCACGGTGACCGGACGCCAGCGCCGCTGCGGCTGGTTCGACGCCTGCCTGGTGCGCCAGACCATCAAGGTCTCCGGCATTCACGGCATTGCCCTCACCAAGCTCGACGTTCTCGACGGTTTCGAGGAGCTCAAGGTGTGCACCGGCTATCGGCTCGACGGCGAGGAGATCGACCACCTGCCCGCAGGCGAAGGCGCTCAAAAACGGGTCGAGCCCATCTACGAGACCCTCGAAGGCTGGTCCGAGTCGACCGAGGGCGCCCGCTCCTGGGCGGACCTGCCGGCCTCCTGCATCAAATATGTCCGCCGCCTCGAGGAGCTGATCGAGGCCCCCGTTGCCCTCCTTTCCACCAGCCCCGAGCGCGAGGACACCATCCTCGTGCACGATCCCTTCGAGGATTAGCCGATCCGATCCGCTTCTCCTCACATCGCCATCACGCGATCGTGTCGCCCTGTGATCAAATGCACAGCCGCTCGGCCCTTCCCTCTCTATCTTCAAGTCATCGGCGGACAACAAGGCCGCCGAGGGTATCTCACAGAAGAGGAGAGAGGAAAGAGCAATGAGGGCGAGCATTCGCAACACCATGATCGCGGCGGCCGGCGCAGCGGCCCTGATGGCGACGACCTTGGCCACGGCCGGCACGGCCGAGGCGGGCTGGCGGCACAAGCACCGTCATCATCACTGGCATGGCTATGTGCACATCTACACGCCCTATTACTACCCCTATTATTATGGCCGCGGCTGCTACTGGCTCAAGAGGATGTACTGGAAGACCGGATACAAGCACTGGCTGCGGAAGTACTATGTCTGCAGATATGGCTGATGGCCGCCGGCATGGCCGTGCAGGGCACGGGGCGCACACGTGACGAGAAGACCTCCGCCTCGCCCGTGCCCGCCGGCCCACCGGCAGGAGAGCGCGCCGCCGATGCCTTGCGCACCGGCGGCGCCTTCGTTCTATCCCTGTTCCGCCCGCGGCTACTCGGCGGCCTCCGCCCCCTGCGCCGCCCCCGCATCGGTGCCATCTCCGCCCGCCGGCGCCAGGGGCGGAAAGTCGTCCGGCGTCAGGGTCTCCTTCTCGAGCAGGAGCGCGGCACCGCGCTCCAAGTCGCTCCGCCGCCGTGTGAGGATGTCCCGCGCGCGCCCATAGGCCGCGTCCACCAGCGTCTTGACCGCGATGTCGATCTCGCGCGCCGTCTCCTCGGAGTAGGAGCGCGCGCCCGTGGTCACCGGCTGATCGCCGAGGAAGGTCTCCCGCTGCGCCTCGTAGACAGCCTGCCCCAGCGCCTCGGCCATGCCGAAGCGGGTCACCATCTGCCGCGCAATGTCCGTCGCCTTGTCGAGATCGTCCGCCGCCCCGGTGGAGATGGTGCCGAAGATGAGCGCCTCTGCCGCCCGCCCGCCCATCAGCACGGCCATCTTGTTCTCCAGCTCCTCACGCGAGATGACGAAACGGTCCTCGGTCGGCCGTTGCAGCGTGTAGCCGAGCGCGCCGATGCCACGCGGGATGATGGAGACCTTGTGCACCGGATCGGTGCCAGGCAGGGCCGAGGCGACCAGGGCGTGGCCCATCTCGTGATGGGCAACGATGGCCCGCTCCTTCGGGTTGAGCAGGCGCGAGCGCTTCTCCACACCGGCCACGAGCCGTTCCACCGCCCGCGTGAAGTCCTCCATGGTCACCGCCTCGGCCTTGCGCCGCGTGGCGACGAGCGCCGCCTCATTGACGAGATTGGCGAGATCCGCTCCGGTGAAGCCCGGTGTGATCCCGGCGATCTCGTCCACATCCACCTCCGGCGCCACCTGGATCTTGCGCATATGCACCTTGAGAATGGCGGCGCGGCCCGGCCGCTCGGGCGGATCGACCGAGACCTGGCGATCGAAGCGCCCGGCGCGCGTCAGGGCCGGGTCCAGAATCTCCGGCCGGTTCGTGGCGGCCAGCAGCACGATACCCTCACGCGGGTCGAAGCCATCGAGCTCGGCGAGAAGCTGGTTGAGGGTCTGCTCCTTCTCGTCATTGCCGCCGCCGAGCCCGACCCCACGCTTGCGCCCGAGGCTGTCGAGCTCGTCGATGAAGATGATGCAGGGCTTGGCCTTGCGCGCCTGCTCGAAGAGATCGCGCACCCGCGCCGCGCCCACGCCGACGAACATCTCCACGAACTCCGAGCCCGATATGGAGAAGAAGGGCACCCCCGCCTCGCCCGCAACGGCGCGCGCCAGCAGCGTCTTGCCCGTCCCCGGCGGCCCGACCAGCAGAATGCCCTTGGGGATCCGCGCCCCGAGGCGGCCATAGCCCTCCGGATCGCGCAGGAAATCCACCAGCTCCTTCAGCTCCGCCTTGGCCTCGTCGACGCCGGCAACATCCTCGAACGTGACGCCCGTCTCGCGCTCCACATAGATCTTGGCCCGCGACTTGCCGATGCTCATCAGCCCGCCAAGCCCCTGGCGCTCGGCGAATTTTCGGAAGAAGAACGCCCAGATCGCGAAAAAGATGACGATGGGCACGACCCAGGAGAGAATGAGAGGCAGAAGGCCGGATTCGACGGCGCCGCGGAACTCCACCTTGTACTTGGCAAGCTCGCGCGCGACCTCGGGATCGACCCGGTTGGTGACGAAGAGGCTCTTGCCGGCGATGGGCTCGCGCAGCCGCCCCTCGATGCGCCGCTCGCGCACCACCACCTCCGCGATCTTGCCGTCACGCAACAGCTCCTGGAAGCGGCTGTAGGAGATGGGCTCGAAGGCGGCATGGGTCCACCAGGCCTGGAACAGCAGGAGGACTCCGAAGGCGAAGAGCAGATACCACAGGTGAAGCTGGGTCTTCTTGTCCATGCCACCCTCCTTGGGCGTGGGCCTTTCAACCGGAGCGCGTCCCCCCCGTGACCGCCGGGCCGGAAAGCCTTGCAAGAGCCGGCACGAGCTCCGTGAACTGGTCGATGAGCACATCCGGCGCGAAACTGTGCATCGGGCGATCCGTATAGCCATAGCTGACACCGACAATGGGAATGCCGGCCCGCTTCGCCGCCTCCACATCGGTCTCGCTGTCGCCCACCATGACCGCGCGCGAAAGGTTGCCGCCGGCCATGATGACCGTCCCGATGAGATGACCCGGATCCGGCTTGGCAACGGTCAGCGTGTCGCGCCCGACAACGGCATGGAAATGAGCCCTGAGGCCGAGCGCGTCAAGGAGGCTGCGCGACAGCCGCTCCCGCTTGTTGGTGCACACGCCGAGCCGGGCACCTTTCTCTTGCAGGAGCGCGAGCACGTCGGCAACGCCGGCATAGGGACGGCTGTGCACGGCAATGTTGGCCTCGTAATGGGCGAGAAACTGCTCGAGGAGCCGGTCGACCTCCTCCGTGCCGAGCTCATGCTCCCGCCAGGCGAGCGCATGCTCGATCATGGCGCGCGCCCCAAAGCTGATCAGCGGGCGCAACCGGTCCCCGTCCACCGGAGCCGCGCCGACGCGCGCCAGCACATGGTTCGTCGCCGCGACCAGATCGGGCGCGGTGTCCACGAGCGTGCCGTCGAGATCGAATATGATGGTCAGCCCCTGCATGTCTCCTCCGCACGCCGTCTCAATTCGCCCTCCCAAGCCACGCTGGCCGAGGACTTCGGACGCGGGAAAGCCAGCCTAGGCGGTTCGGCCCCTCCTGTCACCTTGCCGCCTGCGGACCGAGGGACCAGGGACCGTCGACGCCGATCGCTTGCTTCGCCTCTCCGATGGGCCTAGGAACAGGGGGTGCTTGGGAAACCGCATGAGACGCCGTGCCAGGGCCCGCCGACATGGTCGGGCAGAGCTGCACAGTCCGGAGGGCCGATGCCATGGACCAGAAAGTGGAAAGCCTCATCAAGGAACAGTGCTTTGTGAACGGAGCCTGGATCGGGGAGCCCACGACCCCCGTCACCAACCCCGCCGACGGCGCCGAGATCGCCAAGGTGCCGAATTTCGGCGCCGAGGAGACGCGGGCAGCCATCGAGGCCGCCGACGCGGCCTTCCGATCCTGGCGCGGCCTGCTCGCCAAGGAGCGCTCGCAGATTCTCCGGCGCTGGTACGAGCTGCAGATCGCCCATGCCGACGAGCTGGCGCGCATCATGACGGCGGAGCAGGGCAAGCCGCTCGCCGAGGCGCGCGGCGAGGTTCTCTATGCCGCCTCCTTCACCGAGTTCTATGCCGAGGAGGTCAAGCGCATCTACGGGGAGACCATTCCGACCCACAAGCCATCGGGCCGCATCGTGGTCATTCGCCAGCCCGTTGGCGTGGTGGCCGCCATCACCCCCTGGAACTTCCCCGCCGCCATGATCACCCGCAAGGTCTCGCCCGCCATTGCCGCGGGCTGCACGGTGGTCTGCAAGCCGGCGCCCGAGACACCCCTGACCGCGCTCGCGCTTGCCGAGCTTGCAGACCGGGCCGGGATGCCCAAGGGCGTGTTCAATGTCGTGACCGGAGACGCGCCCGCCATTGGCGGCGAGATGACCTCCAACCCGCTTGTCCGGGCGATCACCTTCACCGGCTCGACCGAGGTCGGCAAGCTCCTCATGCGCCAGGCCGCCGACACGGTGAAGCGGGTGGGGCTGGAGCTCGGCGGCAATGCGCCCTTCATCGTTTTCGACGATGCGGATATCGACGCCGCCATCGAAGGCGCCATGGCCTCGAAGTATCGCAATACGGGCCAGACCTGCGTCTGCGCCAACCGCCTGTTCGTTCAGGATGGCATCCACGACGCCTTCGCCGAGCGTCTCGCCGCGGAAGTGGCCAAGCTCAAGGTCGGCCCCGGCGAGGAGGAGGGCGTTGCCCAGGGCCCGCTCATCAACCGGGACGCGCTCGCCAAGGTCGAGGAGCATGTGGCCGACGCCATCGCCCATGGCGGAACGGTTCTGACCGGCGGGCATCGCCACCCCCGCGGCGGCACCTTCTTCGAGCCGACCGTCATCAAGAATGCCAGCCGGGAGATGAAGCTCTTCCGCGAGGAGACCTTCGGTCCCGTCGCCCCGATCTACCGGTTTCGCGACGAGGCCGAGGTGATCACGATGGCGAACGACACGCCCTATGGCCTTGCCGCCTATTTCTACACCCGGGACCTGGGGCGCGCCTGGCGGGTGGCGGAAGCTCTCGAGTTCGGTATTGTAGGCATCAACGAAGGAATCATCTCGACCGAGGTGGCCCCGTTCGGAGGGGTGAAGCAATCCGGTCTCGGCCGGGAAGGCTCGCACCACGGCGTCGAGGAGTTTGTCGAGATCAAATACATGCTGATGGGCGGGCTGGACCGTTGAGGACGGCGGCACCGCCTTTGTCAAGCGAGACCATAGGGCGGGGGTGAGACACGGATGAGCACAGACGACCTCAAGGCGATGGCGGCCGAGCGGGCCATCGATTTCGTCGAGCCGGGCATGAAGCTCGGCCTCGGCACGGGCTCGACGGCGGCCAAGTTCGTCGATCTGCTCGGCGGCAGGGTGCGGGGCGGGCTCGACGTTCTCTGCGTGCCGACATCGGAGGCGACGCGCGCCCAGGCGGAGGCCCTCGGCATTCCGCTCACCACCCTCGACGAGGAGCCCTATCTCGACCTCACCGTGGATGGCGCCGACGAGCTCGACGGGGAGCTTCGCCTCATCAAGGGCGGGGGCGGCGCGCTCCTGCGCGAGAAGATCGTCGCCGCCGCCTCCGACCGCATGATCGTCATTGCCGACGAGTCCAAGCGCGTGGAGACTCTCGGTGCCTTTCCCCTGCCCGTGGAGGTGGTCCCCTTCGGCCTGCGCGCCACCCAGGCCATGATCGAGTCCCTTGCAGGCGAGGCGGGATGTCATGGCGACATCGTCCTGCGCAAGGCGGCGGACGGCCAGACCTTCCGCACCGATGGCGGTCATTTCATCCTCGATTGCCGCTTCCGTGCCATCCCCGAGCCCGAGGTGCTGGGCGAGCTGTTGCAGATGGTCCCCGGCGTGGTGGAGCACGGCCTCTTTCTCGGTCTTGCCGATGCCGCAGTCGTCGCCGGGAGCGAGGGTGTGACCCTGCTCGAAGCCCATTACGACATGGTCTAGGCGGCGCCGGGCGAACCTTCGACGGGGTGATGAGGGGCAGGGGCGGACATGGCCGAGTTCGATTTCGATCTTTTCGTCATTGGCGCCGGATCGGGCGGCGTGCGCGCGGCGCGCATGAGCGCCGGCTTCGGCGCGCGGGTCGGTATTGCCGAGGAATACCGCGTCGGCGGCACCTGCGTCATTCGCGGCTGCGTGCCCAAGAAGCTCTTCGTCTATGCCGCCCGCTCCAGCCCGCGAATGTAGAGCCCGTTCAGCCGGTCGATCTCCCGG
>JALUTE010000321.1:0-7088 GCA_027058255.1 Methyloligella sp.
CTCTCGGACATGGCCGCTCGCCCCCGCGCACGACCCGTGCCGTCGGAGCGGCCATGTCCGAGAGCGCCTCGATCGCCTTGAGGGCGCGGTCCTCCTGCACGAAACCGATCACCGCATTGACCAGCACGACACCCAGAATGACGCTCGCGTCCACCCATTCGCCCAGGCTCCCGGAAATCGCGGCCGCGACCAGAAGGATGACGACGAGGGGGGCTTTGAGCTGCTGGAGGAATCGCGAGAGCGCGCTCGCCTTGGGGGCCGCCGTGATCCGGTTCGGGCCGCAGCGGGAAAGCCGCTCAGCCGCCTCGGTGGGGTCGAGCCCCGTCTCGGGGTTGCTTCCAAGGGCGCCCGCCGCCTCGGCCGGGTCGAGGGCGTGCCACGCGTGCGTCTGCTGTGTCTGCTCGGCCCCGTGCACCTGGTGCCTCCCGTCCTGGCGGCCCGATGAAACATATGGGGGGCGCGGGCGGCAAGGGCGAGTCCCGGGCTTGGCGGGACGCCGGCGTCGCGGGCACGGCGGCGCAGCGCGTGCCGCCCTTGAAGAGCCCCGGGCCGCGCCTATATCGGGGGTGCGCATGCCGCTTTCGGGTGCGCATATTGCTCGTGCCCGGCCCTGCAAGGGCGGGTTCAAGCACATGTCGCTCAACTTCGGAGGATATGTGATGTCCCATTTCGACCTTTCCCCCCTCTACCGCACCACCGTCGGCTTCGACCGCCTTGTCTCGCTCCTCGATTCCATGGGCCGGGTGGAGAATGATGGCGGCGGCTATCCGCCCTACAACATCGAGCGCCTGGCGGAGAACGCCTATCGCATCACCATGGCCGTGGCCGGGTTCAGCGCCGACGAGCTCGACGTTCAGGTGAAGGAGAGTCAGCTCACCGTGCGCGGGCAGAAGGCGCCCGAGGCCGAGGAGCGCACCTATCTGCATCGCGGGATCGCCGCGCGCAATTTCGAGCGCCGTTTCCAGCTCGCCGACTATGTGGAGGTGCGCGGCGCGGAGCTTCGCGACGGGCTTCTGCACATCGACCTTGTGCGCGAGCTGCCGGAGCGCATGAAGCCGCGCAAGGTGGAGATCAATGCTGGCAATTCCGGCTCGGGCACGGTGATCGAGGGCGACAAGGCCTGAGTGTCCGAGCGCCGGAGCCGCTCATCGGCCGGACAGGATGATCGCAGAGACCGGGCGGGCCATGCCGAAGGGGCGTGGCTCGCCCGTCCTTCTTGGGTCCCGCCTGTCGCACATCGGCGCGATAGGGGCACGGGACGTGCCCGCCTCCCTCGCCCGTGGACTCAGCCGTCGGCGCCAGCGGTCAGGGAATCGGGCGCACAGGACGAGGCGCTGGGGCGCTGAATGCACGTCAGAGCCTCGGCGATGCGCACGCTGTCCAGCTCGTCCCTGTCCACCACGTCGGCCGCCCCCGCGTTGAGAAGTGCCAGCCGGGCGAGCGGCTCTCCGCAACTGGTGACCACGATGATGGGCCCCTCATAGCCGCATTTGCGGATGATGGGCAGCACGTCGCGGCCACCGCCATTCGGCGGCAGGCGGTCGTCCAGAAACACCAGGTCGGGCGCGCGCTCGATCAGATGGTCGAGTGCCTGGCCGAGCGTCGGAGCAAAGCGCAGCGTGATGGCGTAGCCGAACATGAGGTGGAGCACCGCGCGCAGAATGTCGGCCTCGAAAGTGGACTGGTCAATGATCAGGAAATCGCGCAGCGCGGGCATGGTCCGGCGCAGCTTGTTGAGGGTGCTTCGACGCGCGAGAAGCTCGGCACCCGTGCGATGGATGAGTGTCGTCATGATCTGGCCCCGCTTCCCATGGCGCCGGAGCGTCGCCCGGCCGCACCGGCCGAGGTCCGCGCCCCTGCACGCATGAGGTATGCACGCAACAGGTATGAAAGACTGCGGGCACACCTATAGCGCGAAATCAAGGACGGGCGCCATCGCAGCGTGCATATCTGTGGATAGTCGCGCATCGGTTGTGCCTGGACCGATGGGAACGGTCTCATGCGGCCACGGGCCGCTGACGGGACCATGACAAGCACAACTTAAAAGTGCATTTAAGGAACGAATGCACCTGCATGGGCGCTCGCCGATCGCGGCACCCTTCCCTTGCGGGCTTCAGTCGCGGAAGGTGTCGGCGTAGCGGGTGCGCAGCTCGGCCTTCTGCACCTTGCCCATGGCGTTTCGGGGCAGGGCCGGCACGGCGAAGACGCGCTTGGGCAGCTTGAAGGCGGCAAGCTGCGGGCGCAGCGCCGCGATGATCTCCGCCTCGCTCGGCGGCGGCGCCTCGCCCTCCGGCGTGATCACGGCGACGACGGCCTCGCCGAAATCGGGATGCGGCGTGCCGATCACGGCCGACTCGCCCACCCCATCGAGGGCGTTGATCGCCTCCTCGATCTCCACCGGATAGACATTGAGCCCCCCCGAGATGATGAGGTCCTTGGCGCGGCCCACCAGGGTCACCCGGCCATCCCGCTCCATGCGCGCCATGTCGCCGGTGATGAAGAAACCATCGGCGCGGAACGACTCGCGCGTTGCCTCCTCCATGCGCCAATAGCCCTTGAAGACGTTCGGGCCCCGCACCTCGAGAATCCCGACCTCGCCGGCCTCGAGCGTCTCTCCCGCCTCGCCGGCGATGCGCACCTCGACGCCCGGCAAGGCATAGCCCACCGTGCCGGCCACGCGTTCCCCATCGTAAGGATTCGAGGTGATCATGCCGGTCTCGGACATGCCATAGCGCTCGAGAATGAGATGGCCGGTACGCTCCGCGAAGGCCTTGTGGGTCTCCGCTAGCAGGGGCGCCGAGCCGGAGATGAAGAGCCGCATGCCCCGGCAGAGCGCGCGGTCGAGGCGCGGGTCCGCGAGAAGGCGCGTGTAGAATGTGGGCACCCCCATCATGGATGTGGCACGGGGAAGGGCCGCGATGACCGGGTCGACGGCGAAACGCTCGAGCCAGAGCACCTTCGCGCCTGCGAGGAAGGCGGTGTTCAGCGCCACGAACAGGCCATGCACATGGAAGATGGGCAGCGCATGGAGCAGCACGTCCTCGGGGCCGAAATGCCAGACCTCGCGCAGGGTCTCGGCATTGGAGAGGAGATTGCGATGGGTGAGCATGGCGCCCTTGGGCCGGCCGGTCGTGCCGGAGGTGTAGATGAGGGCGGCGAGATCGTCGGGTGCCGAGGGGTGGATGTCGTCGACCGGCACGGCCGAGCGGGCGATCGCGGGCAGAGAGCCGCTGCCATTGGCCTCGATGCTCTCGAGCCGGGAGCAGCCATGGCGCGCGGCCACGGGCTGCAGGGCCTCGAGCTGTTCCTTGGGGGCGACGAGAAGCGTGGGCTCGGCATTCTCGATGAAATAGGCGAGCTCCTGTGCCGTGTAGCTGGTATTGAGGGGGTTGTAGACCGCGCCGAGCCGCACCGTCGCCAGGTAGAGCGCCACGGAGGCGAAGGACTTGGTGACCTGATGGGTGACCCGGTCGCCGGGGCGCACGCCGAGTGCGCGCAACGCGCCGGCCATGGCCGCCACCTGCCGGTCCAGCCCCCGATAGTCGAGGGCGAGCGCGGGGGGAGCGGCCATCTCCAGCGCCACGCGCCCGGCCGCAGCCTCGAATCGCTCCGCCATGCTTGCGTAGAGATTGGCATTGCTCGTCATCACGCGCAGCTCCCCTCGCTATCGCGTTCCCTTGTCCGATGCCCAGTCCACAGGCGCAAACACGAAATGCGCGTCTTCGCCGCGCGTGACGCGGCAGTCCAGGGCGGCGAGCTCCGCGTTTGTTGCCCTGGATCACCCGGTCACGCCGGGTGATGACGAGGAATAGGCTTAAGTTTCGCATGCGTCGATGCCCAGGCCAGCGAGCATCATCCGAATCCGGCTCGAGTGCACTTGGAACTTGGTCGAACGGCACCGGTCGCGAGCCGAGAGTTGTGTCGCGGCCGATCAGCCATTAGCCTCGGCGGGGAGCAGGGAGGGAGCCCCGGGACTCATGAGTGAGCAGCAAGCGACGAGCGAGGACGCGCATGCGCGTGCGGGAGCGGGCACGAATGGCGGGGGCGAGGACGCCGGCGGCGGTCCCGGACGCGGCCTGGCATGGGCGAGCATCGCCCTCGGCGTCGTCTATGTGGTGGCGCTTGCGGCGGCGCTCTTCTATCTGCCGCGCTGGGCGCCGGCGCTCCTTCAGCTCGAGCATTGGACGGCCGACTGGCGCACCTCGCTTCTCTCCGACCGGGCCGAGAGCCAGCATCCGGGCATCGCCGTCATCATCGTCGACGAGGAGACGCTGGAGGACTTTCCCTATCGCTCGCCCGTGGATCGCGGCCTGCTCGCGCGCTTGATCGCTTTCGCGGACAAGGCGGGCGCGCGGGTCATCGCCCTCGACTTCATCGTCGATCAGGCCACCGAGCCGGACAAGGACGCCGCCCTTCTGAATGCCATCCGCGCCGCGCGCGCCAGGATCGTGCTCGGCGGGCTGGATGAGCGGGTGCGCCTCAAGCCGCACCAGAGAAGCTATCAGGACGCCTTCCTGGCCAAGGCGGGCCGGCCGAAGGGCTATCTCAACCTGCGCTATGAAAGCGACGGGGTCGTGCGCTATGCGGCATCGCCCGCGCCGGGCTCGCGCTACGGGCAGAGCTTTTCGCACCTGGCGGCCCGCCTCGCCGGCGCCGCGGACCGGCTTGAGCCGGGGCACCGCATCGCCTGGCTGCTGCCGCCGCGCGATGGCACCGACACCTTCACGCTGCTCTCCGGCAGGTCCGTCCTCGAGGCGGAGAAGGCGCCGGACGGGCCGCTCGCCCGCAGCTTCCGCAAGCTGCTCGCGGGAAAGCTCGTCTTCATCGGCGCGGCCCTCTCCGACAAGGATCGCCACAGGACGCCGCTCTCGGTCTCCACGGGCGAAGGCATGCCCGGCGTGCTCGTCCATGCCCAGATCGCCGCCCAGCTCCTCGACGGGCGCGCCATCCACCACCTCAGAGCCTCCGGCGAGTGGCCCGTTCTGCTCGCCGTGGCCCTGATCGGATTCCTGCTCGGCTGGCGCTATCGCCTCAAGCGTTTCGACTTTCTCGTCGGCCTTTTCGGTACGGCGGTTCTGATCGGCCTCGATTCCTTGGTCTTCTCACAATTCCGAGTCATCTTGCCGTTCACGACGCCGCTTCTTGCCTGGGTCCTGGGCGTGACCGGCGGCTCTTACACCAGCATGCTCTTTCGCCGCGCGGCATAAGTCCGGGCCTGCCGCCCGGAGACGGAACATGATTTCGGGGAGGACGCAGAGAATGAGCCTTGGGAAACGCTTGGGCGCGGTCGCCGCTCTGGCCGCCCTTCTGGCGATCGCCGGTCCCGCGGGCATCGTGCGGGCGGAGGTGATCGTCCTGGAATCGGAGGTGTCGGGCCTCGCCCCCGGGGCGGTCCTCGCCGACAATACCCGCCTCGAAGTGCCCGACGGCAAGACGGTGCGGGTCATCCTTCCCTCCGGGCGCACCCAGACCATCGAGGGGCCCTATAGCGGCCCGGCGGGAGACTTTGCCAAGGGTGAGAGCAAGAAAACCAGCCTCTGGTCCACCCTGATCGACTTCCTGACCAGCGGCGGGCGGTCTGAAAGCGCATTCGGCGGCGTTCGCAGCGTTGTTCCCGGCGAGGCGCCGCCCGCGCCCATGCCGTTTTCCTGGCATGTGGTGCCGGTCGATGCCGAAGGGCCGATCTGCCTGGAGCAGGGCAGCAATCTCTATCTGGGCCGTCCCGATGCCACCCACGCCGAGAAGGCGGTCATGATCGACAAGGCTTCGGGTGCAAAGGCCGATCTCCATTGGTCCGCAGGGGTGGCCACGCTGCACTGGCCGGCCAGCCTGCCGGTGCGACAAGGGGCGGCATTCACCATCGAGGCCATGGACCGCCCTTCCCGCGAGCTGATCCTGCAGCTCGTTGCCCCACCTCTGCCCGATGAGACCCATCTCCTGCCGGTCCTGGCGGAGCGGGGCTGCAAGCGCCAGATCGAGGCCTGGCTGCGCGACAAGCTCGGTCCGGGCTGGAAGCCGGGGCGGAAATAGGGGCATGCGTCCCGAAACGCCGCTTCTCACGGTGGATGGCGTGATCTTCGATGCCCGGGGGCGGGTTCTTCTCATCCGTCGCCGCAATCCGCCCTTCCAGCATTGCTACGCGCTGCCCGGTGGCTTCGTGGAGATCGGCGAGACGGTGGAGGCGGCCTGCGCGCGCGAGGTGGAGGAGGAGACGGGGGTGCGTCCCCGGTCCCTGTCTCTTCTCGGAGTCTATTCCGACCCTGGGCGCGATCCGCGCGGCCACACCGTCAGCGTCGTTTTCGTGGGCGAGGCGGAGGATGGGCCCGCACTTGCGGGATCGGATGCGGAGGCGGCCGAATGGGTGCGCGACTGGCGCGCGCTCGACCTTGCCTTCGACCATGCCGGGATTTTGAACGATGCCGAAGCGCTCAGAAAAAAACGATCCTCCGGGGAATAAGTTCGCGCGCGGGGCGTTGTCGTTTCAGAAACGGCGAAGGGGCACACCCGTGAACGACGAGGTCCGGGAGCGGATGATCGAGTTCCTGCCGCGGCTGCGCCGGTTCGCCTGTGCGCTGACTGGGAATGTGGACGAAGGGGACGACCTGGTTCAGGAGACCTGCGCCCGCGTTCTGGAGCGAATCGACCAATGGCGCCCGGGGACGGCATTGGAGAGCTGGATGTTCCGCATCGCCCAGAACCTCTGGAAGGATCAGATGCGGGCGCGCAAGGTGCGCGGCGAAACGGTGGATGTGGGAGCGTTGCCGGAGATAGTCGGTACCGATGGACGAGAGGTGATGGACGGGCGTCTCGCCCTGGCGGCGGTCTTGCGGGATTTGTCCAGGCTGCCGGAGGACCAGAGGGTTCTCGTTGCGCTCGTCTGCATCGAGGGGCTGGCCTACAAGGAGGCGGCCGAGATGCTGGACATTCCCATCGGCACGGTGATGAGCCGGCTGGCGAGAGCGCGCCGGGCGCTCCATCAGACGATGTTCGACGACGAAGGCGGTGGCAGGGAAGATGGCGGCGTCAAGGAAGACCAGGCAGGAGCAGGGGCGCCGCACCGGGCGAGCGGGCGGAGCTGACATGGCGGC